>JBBQCQ010000220.1:0-6475 GCA_038318835.1 Gemmatales bacterium
GGGCCATCGACAAGCCCATCGCCGGGCTGCTGGCCGATTTGAAGAAGCGCGGGTTGTTGAAGGATACCCTCGTGGTTTGGTGCGGCGAGTTCGGCCGCACGCCGACCTCGCAAGGTACCGACGGCCGCGACCACAACAACAAGGGCTTCACGATCTGGATGGCCGGCAGCGGCGTGAAGGGTGGCCACGCGCACGGCCGGACCGACGACTACGGGCACGAGGCCGTCGAGGGCAAAGTTCACGTCCACGACTGGCACGCGACCGTGCTGCACCTGCTCGGCCTAGACCACGAGAAACTCACCTACCGGCACGCCGGCCGCGACTTCCGCCTGACCGACGTGAAAGGGAACGTCGTGAAGGAGGTCGTGGCGTGATTCCTTTTCTTTCGAGAAACTTCATGCGAACGCTTTTCGTGCTCCTCCTGGCCGCGGTCCCCACTCTCGCGGCCGACGCTACCAAGCAAGCCCCGCGACCGTTGCCGAAGGCCGAAGGTAACGTCGGGCGGTTCGTGCCCGATCTGGCCTTCACCGATCTGACCGGGAAGCCCGGAAAACTCAGCGACTTCGCGAAGCAGAAGTTCCTGGTGGTCGCCGTGACGAGCACCTCGTGCCCGCTGTCGAAGAAGTTCGCCCCCACCCTCGCGCAGCTCGAATCGGAGTATGCGACGAAGGGCGTCGCGATCCTGTTCGTGAACCCGACGAAGTCCGACAAGCCGGCGTCCGCATTCGCGGGACGGTACGTCCACGACACCGACGGCCAGTTGGCGGCGGGGCTGGGGTTCACGAGTACTACGGAAGTGATCGTCCTCGACCCGACCCGCACCGTGGTCTACCGCGGCGCAGTCGATGACCAATATGGCCTCGGCTACGCACTCGACGCTCCGAAGAAGCAGTACCTCCGGCCGGCCCTCGACTCGCTCCTCGCCGGCCAGCCGCCGGAGGTACTCGCGACGACCGCCCCTGGGTGTGCGCTCGCCCTGGAGAAGCCGAAGCCGGTCGCGGTGACGTACCACAATCGGATTTCGCGGATCCTGCAGCAGCACTGCCAGGAGTGCCACCGGCCCGATGGCGTTGGCCCGTTCGCACTGGTAAGCTACGACGACGTGACCTCGCACAAGGCGATGATCGGTAAGGTCGTGGCCGCGGGCACGATGCCGCCGTGGTTCGCGGCCGATGGCAAAGACCGCCCGCACTTCCTGAACGACCGCTCGCTGTCGCCGGCCGACAGGGCTGACCTGCTTGCGTGGCTGACGTCCGATCTGGCGAAGGGCGAACCGGCCGATGCGCCACGGCCGAAGACGTGGCCGACCGGGTGGGCCATCGGCAAGCCGGACGCGGTCTTCCAAATTCCGAAGCCCATCGCGATCAAGGCCACCGGGACGATGCCGTACCAGAACGTGTCGGTGGAAACGAACTTCGACGAGGACCGCTGGGTGCGAGCGTTCGAGATCCAGCCGACGAACAAGGCCGTCGTCCACCACGTTCTCGTTCACGTCGTGCCAAAGACGGCGGGCTTCGGCCGACTGCTGCCAGGGGCAGCACGGCTGAACCCCAACGCCGACGATGAACGGCAGGGCTACTTCGCGGCCTACGTGCCGGGGAACAGTTTCCTGGTGCTCGAAGCAGGACACGCTCGGAAGTTGCCGAAGGGGGCAACGCTGCGATTCCAGATACACTACACGCCCAACGGCGAGGCCACGATCGATCAATCTCGCGTCGGGTTCGTCTTCGCGAAGGACCCGCCGGCATTCGAGGTCAAGGTCGGGGCCGTGTCGCAGCCACGGATCAGCATTCCGCCAGGCGAGGCGAACCACAAGGAAGTCGGCAAGCTCCGCGTGCCTGCCGACATCGTGCTGCGGTCGGCCGTGCCGCACATGCACGTCCGCGGCAAGGCGTGCAAGTACGAGGTCACATCGCCGGACGGCAAGACCACGACCACCCTGCTGGACATTCCGCGGTACGACTTCAACTGGCAACTCCGCTATCAGTTCGCGGAGCCGGTGGCGGTGGCTAAGGGGAGCACGATCACGTTCACGGTGTGGTACGACAACAGCACCCAGAACCCGGCCAACCCCGACCCGACGAAGACCGTGAAGTGGGGGCCGCAGACCAGCGACGAGATGCACCTAGGCTACCTGGAGTACATCGTGGATCGGTCGGCGAAAACCGGCGAGGGGGCGGCGACCCTGGACGACAAGCCGGCCTTCCCGAAGGACGGCGTTGCGATTCCGGAGCGGTTCAAAAAGTTGCTGGAGCGGTATGACACGAACAAGGACAACAAGCTAGACGAGAAAGAGATCGACGCGATGCCGGAGGCGTTGAAGGAACGCGTCCGAGAGTACGTTCGCAATAATGCGAACTGAGGGCCGGCGCTTCCGCACTCTCACTTGAGCGTGCGGAAGACCGTGCCGGTGCGGGGTTCCGGTTCCTCGCCCGTGAGTGCGCCGGGCGGCGTCTGCCGCCAGACGAGGCCTTGAACCGCCATCTGGTAGCCGCTGTCGTAGAGCGGCTTCATCTCGCGGGAGCGGATGCGAGTGCTGACCTCATCGACCGGGAATTCTTTCGGGATGGCGGCCAGATTAAACTGCATCCCGGTGGTGACACACAAAGCGTACAACTTCATCAACTCGGCTTTGTAAAGCGAGTAGAGGGACGAGGACAAGCTCGCCCCCACTCGCTTCAAGATGCCCATGCGCCCGATGACGGCGTCGGGTTCGATCTTGCCAGCCGCAAGGCAGTACAGCTGCGAACCGGCCAGCATCTTCGTCCCTGCAATCGGGGTCTGGTGCGGGGCGAACCGAATGAACGATTGGGCCACCACACCCGCGTCGGAGTGCAACTCGGTGTAGTGTTGGCCATCCACGACCACGTCGATTTCCACCGGCGGCAACAAGCCTGGCACGGCCGTCGCCGCCAGGATGATCTTGCCCACCAGGTCCACCGATTCCTGCGTACCTCGGCAGGCAATTTCGCCGATGTCCCAGATTGTGAGTTGCTTCGCGTGGACGTTGAGCGTGCCGATGTACAGCCGCCGCCCGGCCCGGTGTGCCGCCGCCACTTCCGCGAGACGTTCGGCCGTGATCTCGTCGCGAATGATCTTCTTGAAGCCATAGGGGTAGCCGAGCGAGCCGTGGAATGTCAGATTGTGGAGGGGCGTAACCTTGAACAGTTCTTTCTGGTCAATCTCGGTGAAGAACGCCTTCAGCTTGCAATCGTACTGCGGGCCGAGGAAGGCGTAGACCGAGATGATCGCCCCACTGCTGACGCCGGTGACGATGTCGAAATCTGGCCGCGTGCCCAGGGCCGACCAGCCGTTCAAGATGCCGGCAGCGTAAGCACCGTACTTTCCGCCGGCCGAGAGCGAGAGAATGTTCAGCGGCGGGATGACCGCCCCCGGTGCGGGTTGCGGTGCGGCGGTGCCATAGCGGGCCAACCCCTCGACGACGATCTTGTTCGTCTCGGGTTGTGTGACGCCTTCCCGACCCGGTTCCTTCCAGACTTGCGCCAACAGTTCTCGGGGCGGGTCGTTCGTTGGCTGCGCAAACCCACAGCCGGCCGCGTGCGCGACGAGGCCCGCGAGCACTGCGAACGTAACGAACCGTCCGACCCGCGGGGCCGTGAACATAGTGCGTCTGCCAGTTGGGTAGGTTCCCCGACCAGGTAGTATCGGCTTACCGTGCTGGCTACAACAGGAATGTCGCTTGATTCGCGAGGATGGGATATTCTGGTTAACATGTCCTTCGCCGCTCCCGCTGTTCTCCTCCTTCTCCCGCTTGCCCCGCTTGTCGTGTGGTGGTGGCTGCAGCGGCGCAAACCCGCCCTCCGGTATTCCGACCTCTCGTTATTCGAGAACCTGCCCCGCGGCCGAGCGAAACTGGTTCGCGGGCTGTCAGCCGGCTTGCGTGGGGAAATTGTCCTGTGCGCGATCCTCGCCCTGGCCGGACCGCGGTTCCCCGACCAGACGACCCGGCTGCCGACCGAAGGCATCGCGATCATGTTCGCCTGCGATGTGTCCGGGAGCATGGCCGAGCAAGATTTCCCGTGGGTGACGGGCGAACCGCCGACGGCCCGGATCGAGGCTGCCAAGCGTGCGTTTGGGCTGTTCGTAGCCGGCGGGACCACGCCCGACGGCACGCACTTCGACGGGCGGCCGGGCGATCAGATCGGCTTGATCGTGTTCGCCGCGTGGCCGCACACCGAGTGCCCTCTCACGCTGAATCACACGGTCCTGCTTGGCATCCTCGACGCCGAGAAACCGCGGGACGCCGGCCTCGACGCCGGCACGAACATCGGCGACGCGATTGCCGAGGGGTTGATCCGCCTGAAACCGGCCGGCGACCGCAAGCGGGTACTGATTGTCCTGTCCGACGGCGAACACAACGCGCTCGGCGGTGGGCCAGACTCGCCCTTCATGCCGATCCAGGCGGCGCAACTCGCGGCCAACCTCGGCGTGCCGGTGTACACCATCGAGTGCGGCGGCGATCCGAAAACGGACGCGACGGGCGACCAACGTCAGCAACGCGAGGACGGCCGGGCGGTCCTGAAGAGCGTGGCCGACCTGACCGGCGGCAAAAGCTTCGTGGCGAACAGTGGCACCGACCTGCGCACCATCTACGAACAGATCGACCGCCTCGAACGTCGGCCGATCGTCAGCTTCGCGTACCGCCGTTACCACGAACTCTTCTTCGGCCTGACCGTGGCGGCGGTCGGTGGCCTTTCGCTCCTGATGCTGATGGAATCGTTCATCTGGAGGCGCACGCCGTGAGCCTCGACCTATATGCCGCCTCGGCCGTTGGGGCGTGGTTGAACGACGGCCGCGAGTTCCTTTCGGGCGTGCGATTCCGGCACCCGCCGCTCCTCTGGCTCTCGTTCGTGCCATTGGTGGTGGCCCTCCTCGTGTGGATGTTCCGTCGGCGACACCAGCGGCGGTTATCGCTGTTCGGTCGCCCGGCGGCCGTGGCCGCTCTGCGGACGTGGTCGCGCGGTGCGGGGTGGTTCACCACATTCGTCGCAGTCGTGGCGTGGCTACTGATTTTGCTGGCCGTCGCGCGACCGCAGTGGGGCCAGAGCGAGGACCGCGGTGTCGCCGTTGGCCGCGACCTGGTGCTCGTCCTGGACTTCAGCCGCAGCATGTGGGCAGAAGACATGGCCGGCCGCACGAACCCTGCGCGATGGCAAGCGGTTGTAGCGGCCGCGAACGAGTTGGTCGAAAGAATGCGGTCCCGCGGTGGGCATCGCGTTGCGGTGATCGTGTTTGCGTCGCAACCAAAGCTCCTGGTGCCGCTGACGACCGACTACGACCACGTGGCCTTCAAACTGAGCGAACTGAACGCCCGAACTCCGCCGGCTGAGATTCGACCGGGCGACGATGCC
Organism: Gemmatales bacterium; assembly: GCA_038318835.1. Classification (GTDB taxonomy): domain Bacteria; phylum Planctomycetota; class Planctomycetia; order Gemmatales; family Gemmataceae; genus Limnoglobus. The sequence goes on from JBBQCQ010000220.1 coordinate 5,373, forward strand.
GCTTCCGGCACGCGGATCGGGGCGGCCATCGCGGCGGCCATCGCGGCCCACGACCCACGCTTCCCCGGTTTGCAAGACGTGCTGCTTTTCACCGACGGCGACGACCCGGCCGACGATCAGGAGTGGCGGGCCGGCATCACCGCGGCCCGCAACGCGAAGGTGCCCGTTCACGTTGTCGGCTTGGGCGACCCGTTGCACGAGTCGTCGATCCTGGACGGCAGCGAGTTCCTCGAATCGCTCGGCAAGAACGGCGTCCGCGTGCCGGTGCAAACGCGGTTGCACGAAGACGTGTCGACGGCGCTCGCGGAAGAAACCCGCGGGGCGTACCTCGCAAGTCAGCGGGAACCGCCAGCCGTGGCCGAGTTCTTCCAGTCGAAGATTGCCTCGAACGCCACGCGGGACGTGAGCGACGAACGCCTGCCGCAACCGCGGGAGCGCTACGAGTGGTTCCTCGGCCCGGCTGTGTTGCTGCTATTGTGGGTTTGGTGGCGGCACCATTAACGCTTACAATCGGGGAGTATGAGCCGCACCCTGCTAGTTCTGTTCGCCCTGTGGTACGCGACAGTTCCGCCGTCCGCCGACCTGTTGCGCGACGCGATCCACGCGACCCGACAGGGCAACCTCGTCCTCGCTGACTCACTGTTGACCCGGTGCGAAGAACGCGCGACCGACCCCGGCCTCGTTGCCTTCAACCGGGCGATGATATGTTTTGAAGTCGGCGACTACCGCGAAGCGGAGATGAACTACCTCCGCTGCCTGGAGGATCGCGCGATCCCGGACTCCCGCCGCGGGCTGGCACTCTACAACCGCGGCGTCTGTCTGCTCCATCGCGGGGAAGACACCAAGCTGTTGCGGGCCGCCATCGGCTGTTTCGAGCAGTGTCTCGGCACGACCAATGGCGGCGTGGCGAAGGACGCCCGCCACAATCTCGAACTGGCGAAGTTGCTCTGGGCGAAGGCCCGCGCGAAACAGAAAGACCCGTCGACGCCGAACGAGTCGTTCGAGCCGGACCCACCGCCCACGAAGCCGGCGGAAAAGCAGCCCGAGGAGCAAGGCACCGACACAAGCCCCCAGGTCGGCCGCACGCCCTCGGGGACGCAAAC
>JBBQCQ010000221.1:0-6438 GCA_038318835.1 Gemmatales bacterium
ACGCCGCTGAGGAGTTTGGCTTCTGGCGACAGGAGGACGGAGCCAAACGTGTCCATCCCCATCGGCAACTGGTGGAAGGCTACGCCGGATTCAAAGCCTGACCCACGCCGGAAACGCGGTTACACCCATCCCGGGTTCCCAGCATAAGGATGCGCTGATGACCGCCACCCTACAACTCTCCGCACCCGCGATCCCCAGCAACCAAGCACTCCAGATTGCGTGTACCGATGCGAATCGCGTATACCGTGACCTCCACATGTACGTCATTGCTTTGAAGCTGGAATCGGACGGGTGGCACATCGATTTCGAGTTCAAAGATCCCGATGCTCAAAGCGGTGGTCCCCATTACATCGTTGATGCCACAACCGGAGTCATCTCCTGGAAGTGCTACGAGCAATAGAATCATTCATCATCTGCAACTGACGGATACATCATGAGCGCACTCCCGATTCCGAAGCCGAAGTACACCGCCGCCGAGAACATTCAGGTTCTCGAAGGCCTCGAACCTGTTCGCGTGCGGCCGTCGATGTACATCGGCAGCACCGACAGCAAGGGGCTGCACCACCTTGTTTGGGAAATCGTCGACAACTGCGTCGATGAATACATCAACGGCTATGCCGACCATATCGTCGTCGCTCTGCATAAAGGCGGCGACTCGATCACCGTGCAGGACAACGGCCGCGGCATTCCGGTGGACAATCACCCGAAGTTCAAGATTTCCGGCCTCGAACTCGTCCTCACGAAACTGCACGCGGGCGGCAAGTTCGACAACAAGGACTCGAACTATTTCTACTCAGGTGGCCTGCACGGCGTCGGCGCGTCGGTCGTGAACGCGCTCTCGAAGAAGCTCGTCGCCACCGTCCGCCGCGACGGCTATGAGTACGAGCAGAAGTTCGCGAAGGGCATCCCGCAGGGCAAGCTCGAAAAGCTCGGCCCGTTCCGCGGGCATGGCACCATCATTCATTTCCAGCCGGACGACACGATCTTCCGCAACACGCACTTCGACGCCGACGTGATTCGCCAGCGGCTCGAAGACATGACGTACATTCACAGCGGCCTGACGATCACGTTCAAGAACGACATCACCGGCGAAAGCGTCGATCTGTCGAACCCGGCCGGTCTGCCCGCGTTCCTGACGAAACTCGTCACCGACGCGCAGAAGCCCGCCGTCGGCACGACCGCGTTTCACGCCAGCCGCAAGAACGGCGAGCGGATGGAAGTCGCGCTGCAGTGGACGCAGTCCACCGACGAGACGTTCCGCTCTTACGTCAATGGCATCCGCACGGCTGCCGGCGGCACGCACGAGAACGGGCTGAAGGCGGCGATTCGCAAGGCGATCAACAACTACATCGAGACGCACGACGAGGCGAAGAAGACCGTCAAGGGTGTGAAGATCACCGCAGAAGACATCCGCGAGGGTGTGGTTTCCATCGTCTCGGTATTCGTGCAAGAGCCGCAGTTCCAAGGGCAGACGAAGGAAAAGCTGAACAACCCGGAACTGGAATCGTCGGTGGACGGCTTCGTACGACCGGCCCTGGAAGCGTGGCTCAACAACAATAAGTCGGCCGCTGACGAGATCATCTATCGCATCTTCCTCTCGGCCCAGGCGCGCGAAGCGTCGCGCGAGGCGGCGAAGGAAGTGAAGCGAGCGAAACCCGGCGCGCGTCGCGGATCGCTGCCCGGCAAACTCGCCGATTGCAAGTCCGGTGACCTCGGCGATAGTGAACTCTTCATCGTCGAGGGGGACTCGGCCGGCGGTAGCGCGAAGCAAGGGCGCAACAATAAGACGCAGGCCGTGCTGCCGCTGCGGGGGAAGATTCTCAACGGCGAGGAACTGACGACCGTCAAGGTGCTGCAGAACCGCGAACTCGGCGACCTGGTGAACGCCATCGGCACCGGGGCCGGCGACAAGTTCCACTACGACGGCCTGCGGTACGGCAAGATCATCCTGCTCATGGACGCGGACGCCGACGGCTGCCACATCGCCACGCTCATGCTCGACTTTTTCTTCCGCCACACGCCGGAGTTGATCCGCAAGGGGCACATTTTTATCGCGCAACCGCCGCTGTACCGCATCGACGTGGGCAAGGACACGTACTGGGCGAAGGACGACGAGCACAAGGAGGAAATCCTCGCCGGCCTGCGGGCGAACGCGAAGTACGACATCACGCGGTTCAGAGGCCTCGGCGAGATGCCCTTCCGCGTACTCGCGCAGACGACGCTCGACCCGAAGTCGCGCAAGCTACTGAAGGTCGAGATCAGCGAGAACCTCGAGGCGCACAACACCTTCAAGGATTTACTCGGCAGCGACGCCGAACCGCGGTACGAGTTCATCATGCACAAGGCCGATCAGGCCGTCGCGGATGAACTGGATGTGTGAGTGAGTGGGTCGGTCAATTTTATATAGCCGCCGGTAAACCGGCGGCTATTTACTTTTTCGTTGACACCTCTCGGCCCATCGCTTACTGTACTGGTCAACTGACACACCGACACGCGGAGGCGTGCGGCATGAACATCCGCGTTCGGCCCGATTCGCCGGTTCCCATCTACGAGCAGATTCTGACGCAGATCGTGTTCGCCCTTGCGAATGGTGATCTGCCGCCGGGTGAGATGCTGCCCAGCGTTCGCGATCTGTCGGCCACGCTCGTCGTCAACCCGAACACCGTTGTGCGGGCCTACCAGGAACTCGAACGCCTCGGCCTCATCGCCACCCGCCGCGGGCTGGGCATGGAAGTGACCGCAGAAGCACCGAAGGTGTCGCGTGACCGGCGGAAGGCCATCGTGCTGACGCGGCTACGGGACACGCTACGCGAAGCGGCGGCGGCCGGGCTGGATGCGGATGATGTTTGCCAGTTGGTCACGGTCGAGTGGCCGAAGTTGAACATGTCTCAGAAGTGACGCGAGGAGGGAAGCCATGTCGGACGAGGTCGCGATTTCCATAGACCGGCTCGTGGTCCGCTACCGCGGCAAGCCGGCCGTCAACGGGCTGACGCTCCGCGTCCCAAAGGGGTCGGTCTTCGCCCTGCTCGGCGACAACGGAGCGGGCAAATCGACCACGATGAAGGTGCTGGCCGGCCTCGTGCCGCCGCACAGTGGGCAGGCCGACATCCTCGGCTTCGACTGTTGGAGCCGGGCGTATGAGTTGCGGCACCGCGTCGGGTATGTGCCCGAGAAGCCGAAGTTCTACGACTGGATGACCGTCGCCAACGTCGGCTGGTTCACGGCGTCGTTCCACCGCCGCGGCTTCCTCGAACATTACGAACAGTGGGTCGGCAAGCTCGGCCTCGACCGCACGAAGCGACTGAAGGAACTGTCCAAGGGCGGGTACGCCCGCGTCGGCCTCGCCCTCGCGCTCGCGGCCGACCCGCAGGTGCTGTTGCTCGACGAACCCACGTCCGGCCTCGACCTACTCACGCGGCGGGACTTCCTCGCTACCCTCGTCGAACTCGCGGCCGAGGGGCGGACGATCCTGATTTCCAGCCACTCGATTGCCGAACTGGAGCGGTTCACGTCGCATGCCGCGTTCGTGCAGGAAGGCCGCGTCACGCTGTCGGCCACGCTCGACGAACTGCGGGCACGCTTCCGCCGCATCTCGTTTCGCGCCGCCGGCGTGTCGGTCGATCTCTCCACGGTCGGCAAGGTGCTGCAATCGCAGCGGATCGGCAAGTACGTGCAGCATCTTGTGCAGGAACCCGACGCGGACGGCCTGGCGGTGCTCCGCGATAGCCCGCTCGTTTCGGACTTCGAGGAAACGGCGGTCGGCCTGGAGGACGTGTACGCCGCGCTCATGGCGAAGCCGGACGACCAGCGCCAGCCCGCGCCGCTGCGGCAGCGGAGCGAGGACCAACTGGAAGACCAACTCTCGCGGGAAGGGGTGTAGCCGTGTTCCGTGCGATGCTCTGGAAGGAATTCCGCGAACAAGCCGCCATCCTGATTGCCTTGCTGGTGCTCGGCACGGGCGTGATCGCCGCGGCCACCACCCTCGGGTCGTCCACCGATCGCGACGCGGGCGTGAACGAAGTGCGGGCGTACACGAATGCCGGGCGACTGTCCGTGCTTTCGCTGGCTGTGGCCGCCGGCGTGGTCATCGGCGGGACGCTGTTCGCCGGCGAGAAGGAGAACGGCACGCTCGACTGCCTGGAATCGTTGCCCGCGAACCGGATGCGCCTCTGGTGGGGCAAGCTCGCGGCCGGGGTGGTCCTCGCGACCGCGGCCGGCGTCACGCTGCTGACCGCGGGTGCGCTCATCGGCGCGCTCGGCACCGGCACGCCGGTCGTGTGGCTGACGTGGGGAATGGCCCTCGTGTACATCGCCTTCGGGTGGGGGGCGTTCGGGTCAGCGCTGACCGAGTCCACCCTGACGGCGTGTGCCCTCGGGCTGATTTGTTCCGTCGTGATCGGCACGCCGATCTTCGTTGTGTTCGCGGGCGTGCTGCGGGCGATTGTCGGCACGCGGCCGGGATGGCTGCACGGCATCTGGCTGGAACTGCTTCCGCTGCTCGGGCTGTACGGCGTCGCCCTCGTCCCCGTGCTGCTATCCGCCCGCGTCTTCACCGCCCCCGACCGTGCCCGGCACGGTCACAGACCGATGGAACGCGCGGTGCCGGTCCTCCGCCGCGCCGATCCGTCGGGCTTCCTGAGCAGTTTGAAATCGCTGGTCTGGCTGACGAATCGCCAGTGGATCGTGGCCGCACTCATCGGTGTCGGGCTGGCCGTGCTGACGGGGGTGGGGTCGCTGCACGAGGACGCGCACCTGTTCGTCGTCTGGCCGTTCGCGACGGTGCTGGCCGGCGTTTTCGGCGGGGTGCTGGCATGGGCCGACGAACAGTCGAAGGACACCTACAAGTTCTGGGGTGAACGCCGCCTGCCACTCGGCCGCTTGTGGGCAGTGAAGCTAGCGACGAGTTTCGCACAAACCCTCGGCTGGACCCTGCTGGTATTCGGACCCAGTCTGATTCGGGAACTCCTCGTCGAACGGCACGGGCCGCTCCTCCCCACGGCCTTTCGCTCCTCGATTGTCGCTGCGAGCGGGCCGTCGATCTTGTACTTCCTGTTCATCTGGCCGGTGTTCGGGTTCGCGTTCGGCCACCTCGCCGGCCTGCTGTTCCGCAAAACGATCGTCGCCCTCGGCGTCGGCCTGCTGACGGCCGCACCGATCGCCGCCCTGTGGCTGCCGTCGCTGCTCACGGGTGGTGTCCATCACTGGCAACTCTGGCCGGTGCCGGTGCTGATTCTTCTCTGTACGCGACTGATCTTGCGAGCGTGGTCGGCCGACCGACTCGCGCGCGTGAAGCCGCTGGCCACGGTTGCGGTGGTCGGCGTGGCGTGCGTGGCGTGGACCGCCGGCGGCCTGCTGTGGCGGGCGGTCGAGGTGCCGGTGGTGACGGAAATCAACGACGATCTGGCCTTCACCGATACCGTGCCGCAGCTCGACTTCGAGGACGGCGGCCGCGAGTACCGCAAGACGACGGCACTGCTGGCGAGTATGCTCCGGAGCAGTGGTCCCGATTCCTCGTTCGGCCCCCCCCTCCGTCGGCCGCTCGGGGACGATCGCGGCGGGGTGTCGCGATTGGATTTGTACCATCTCGCTCGCGATCGTTGGCCCGCGCCGGCCCTGCGGGGCATGGCGGAGTGGCTCGCCCACCCGGCGATTGACGAGGTGGCGGTCATTCTGAAGGACGCCGCGAAGAAACCACTCGGGCCGCTCGAAAACCCCCGCGGCATCATCTTGGCTCAACCGCCCTACCGCGACGCGGTCGAACTGCCGGCCGCGGTGAATGTTCTTGTCGCCCGTGGCCTCGCGAAGCAACTCGACGGCGACGCCGTCGAATTCGTGTCGTGCCTCGACGCCGCACTGGCGGCGACCCGCAACGCCCGGACCATGCAACCGACGGAAATCTACCGTCTGGGCCTCGCGGCCGAGCAGACGGCACTCGATGCGACGGACGAATGGCTGACCCGGCTGAACGGTCGGCCAGACCTGATCCGGGCGGCGGTGTCGGTCCTGCGAACGCACGAGCGGTTGTGCCCGCGGGACGCCAAGCAGGTGTTCCTGACGGAGCGGATGATCGACCGCAACCGGGCGAACGCCATCAGCCAGTGGACAACGCGGGAGATAGAGGCGGACATTGGCCGATTCTGGGGCGGCCGCGGGACCGAGACGATCAAGACCAAGGCGACCGCCGAGGCCGAACTCCTGAACTTCTCCCTCGCGGTGCCGTGGGAGCGCGAACGCTTCCGCCGCGTGCTCGGCCTGAACAACGCCAGCATGAACGCCCGGCCTTACCTCGGCGAGTCGTGGCTGTCGATGTACTTCGTCCCGCGACTCACGGACCTGAGCGAATGGCAACGCACCTCGGAAGCCCGCATGGTTGTGTCGCTAGCACAACTGAACCTCAAGCTGTTCGAGTTGGAACAGAGCCGGCCAGCCGCTTCGTTG
>JBBQCQ010000222.1:0-6388 GCA_038318835.1 Gemmatales bacterium
GGCGGTGTGCGGCCGAACCACGGCCGCGAGCGACTCCCGACGAGCGACGGCGTCCACAATGGCCGTGCGGCCGATGCCTGTCTCGACGCCGCCGGGTTCGTGGCTCTTCACGTCCCATAGCAGGACCCCAACCACCCCGACGGCCGCGACCCACCCGGCCTTCATTCCCCACTTTTGCCGAACACCTTCGACCAGACGTGCCGCCGCGAGTCCGGCCAGCACCGCGAGCGGGAACAGCACGAGCAGCCCGACGCGGAAGACGCCACGGACGCTGCCGGCGAACGGCACGCCGAGCAGCACGCGGTACGGCGTCCAGCCGGGCACGTGCAGCACGAACACCGCGAGGAAGATCGCGGCGAGCGCGAACACCGCGGCCGGCGGATGGCGGAGCGTTCGCGTGAACAGACAGCCGAGGCCGAACACCAGCCCTACCACGGCGGCCGCGCCGGGGAACAAGTGGAACGTCGGCGTCGCGGCCGTGTCTTCACCGCCAATCGCGGCACACGTCCAGCTCCAGGCCGTGCTCGTTTCGCTCGCTCGCAGCCAGTCGATCGGCTTCGGCAAATACGAAATCACCAACTCGGCCGGCGGCTTCCACGACTCGCGATCCGGGGCCAGGTACGGCCGCAGTTGTGGATACAGCGCCGCCGCCCCGGCCGCGAGCACGAGCAGTCTTGCGAAGGATTCGCGCACGCCCGGCCACAACAGACTTCGCCAGTGTGGCCGACCGACGACGGCGAACGCCGCGGCCATCGCCAGCAGCAGCAGGCCGAGGAAGTAGCCGATGTACACGGTGCAGTAGACCTGCCCGACCCAACACGCCACGACGGCCAGGAGCTTCACCCAGTGCGGTCGGTTCAGGAATTCCCAAAAGAAGAGGAACGCGAGCGGCACGAAGTAGCGCGGGAAGAGTTGCGCGTGGCCCATGCACAGCATCTGCGACGGGCCGAAGGTGAAGACCGTGGCCGCGACGCTCGCCGCGAGCCAGCCGTGGTGCAGCCGCCGCATCGCGGAGACGGTGGCCGCGTAGGTCAGCACGAAGGTCGCAACCCACCAGAGCTGGAACGCGCGTTCCGGCGCCGCCCCGCACAGGCGGAAGGCGGCGTAGATCGGCAGGTTGCCGAGGTGCGCATCGGAGGAGGCCGTCACCCACCGGGCCGGGTAACAGAACGCGACGTGCCAGAATTCCTTCGTCTGCCGCGTGGCCCAGCGGTAGCCGTGTTCGAGGACGAAATTGTTCAGCCGGTTGTCGACGAGGTCGCCGGGCAGGTACGCGAAGCTGCTTCCCACGAACGGCCGCACCGTGCCGGCGAACGCGAGGACGAACACCGCCACCGCAAACAGCGGGCCGCGAACGGCGACCCGCACGCGCGGGCCGGCAAGGGCCAGCTTCGGCCGGGTGAGGATCATTCGGGCGGCCGCCCCAGGTACGGGATCGGCCGCGGGCGGAAGCGTTCCCGACAAGCTTGTTCCCACGGCAGGTCGTCGTGCCCGGCCGGCGGGCCGAATGTCGCGAGGCCGTCGAGGATTTCCGGTGTCAGTGCGTCGCGAGTTCGCAGCCAGTAAAGCAGGTCGCAGTAATTCTCGAACGGATACCAACCCGGCGGCGGGTAGCCGGTGTAGCCGTTCACCGTCGGCACGCCGGCTTCCAGCCCGGCCCACATCGTATCGACTTGCAAGAGCAACGCTTGAATCGGGTCGGGGTCGTGGCCGGGGAAGGCGTAGAGCAGCTTCGCCCCCGGCCAGGCTCGCACGGCTTCGCCGAAGTTCGTGCGGCGGGCGGTGCTGTCGGCCACCGCATAGCGGCAGTCGTTCCACCGCGGGGCGTCGGCCGGCAGCGTCGCGTGATCGAGCACCAGGAGCGCGAGCAGAGCCACCGCTGCGATGCCGCGCCGCCAACCGCCGAGGCGGTTCAGCAAGCGGTCGAACAGCAGACCCACGAGCAGACCCAGCGGAATCATCAGCACGAAGATCACGCGGCCGGTCGCTCGCAGTTTGCCGACACCCGGTAGGGCGAGCAGTTCGCGGTACAGCGACCACTCGCCGACCGGCCAGAAGATGAGCGGCACGGCCAGCACCACGACCGCACACGCCGCCGCGAGCGGGTCGCGCCGCCGCACCAGCGCGACGAGACCGAAGGCGATTCCCACGAACGCGAGGCTGCCGGGGAAGAGGGCCTTCTCCCAGACGAACTTCACGGCCCCGTCGCCGGGCAGGCGGTCGCGCATCCACGCCCACGTCGCCGACTCGACCGGCGGCCGCACCCACGCGGCAGGGTCCGGGGCCACGTCGAGCACGTCCTTCGTTTCCATGCCCACCGTCGTGCGGGTCATCTTCGCGTAAGGGATCAGCAGCAGCACCAACAGCGTCACGGGAACGACCAGCGCGAGCACCCACCGGCCGACTTCGGCCCAGCCCGGCCGCAGCAGTGTCCGCCACGGCAACTGCCGGCCCGCGAGCACAATCCGGGTGATCGTCAGCCCCGCGATGAGGGCGGCCGTCAGTAGGCCGATGTACATGTTCGCGTAGACCTGCATCACCCAGGCGGCGCTCGCGGCGAACAACCCGCGGGCAGTCGGCATCCCCACGAACCGCCACGCGAGGGCGACGGCCGCAGGGGCGGCGAAGCGTTCGACGAGTTGAATGTGCGTGATCTGCCCGAAGGCCGGCAGGCCGAAGGCGAACAGATACGCGGCCGCCGCCGCCCCCACCCGCCCGAGCGAGAACCGCCGCGCGGACCAGTACGCGACGGCAAAGTTCAACGCCGACAGCACGAGATACCAGACCTGGAAGGCACGTTCCGGGCGGAGGCCCACCGCCCGCAGGCCGGCGTACAGCGGCAGCGTGGCCAGGTGGTGGTCCGACCCGGTCGTCATCGCGGTCGCGGGGAACATGAACGGCGCGTTCCAGAACCGCTTCAGCTTGCCGACCGCGATCGTGCGAAACCCGTGTTCCAGCACGTAATGGTTGAACCGATTATCGACGAGGTCGCCGGGCAAAGACGCGAACCCAGGGCCGACGAACTTCAACGGCCCCTGAGCGAAGCCGACGGCGAACACGACCAGCACCGCGACGATGCCGAACAGGCCGGCCGGCAGCACCGGGCGGCCGACGCGGAGTCGCAACAGGCTGACGAATCCCGGCATGACATCCCTGCTAAGAGGCGGAGGCCGGGGCGTATAGACGAGACGCGAGGCGGGGTGAAGGCCAAGTGTCGGGCACTCGCCGAGTGAGTGCCCGACACTTGGCCCTTCCATTTTGCCCGCCGCTCGTTTACACCAACCAGTATGATCCTCCTCGCGTTCTTCAGCACCGTGCGCATCGCCAAGCTCCTCGAAGGCGCACTTGCCACGGCCGGCGGGTTCCTCGTCGGGTATGTGCTCGTCGCGATTCTCGGTTGGCTGATCCAGCGTTACCTGTTCAAACGCCCGGCCCCGGCGTTCCTGCATCGCGTTTGCCGGCTGCTCGGCGGCTTGATCGTCGCCATCCTCGTCGCCATGATGGTCTTCGGCGGGGGGGGTGGCGAAGGAGACGGCACCGGCGATGGCACTGGCACCGGCAAGGCATCCCCGACCACCGGCACGCCCGACCCGACTGCGCCAATCACCGACGTGAAGCCGACCAAGCCGTTGCCGCCAGCGGAGGATCGCATCCGCGTGACCATGCTCGGCGGCACCGACGTGAAGGACGAGCGGTTCTACCTCGTGGAAGTCGACACCACGCCGCACACATTGGCCGAGGCGAAGGCGCTGGTGCAACAGAAGAAAGACGCCACCCCGAAGACGCTCGGCCTGGAGATTCGCTTCATGCCGCGGAACACCCTGCCGAAGGACCACCCGGCCGTGCTGCAACTGAGCCGCTGGGCGAACGACACCGCCGGCATGAGCGTCACCCTCTCGGCCGAGACGCCGTAACCCGATGGCCGCCGCCCCGCGAATCGTGTTCTTCGGCCTGCCGCACACCGGCAAGACGGCCCTGCTGCACGCCTTCGCGGACCCCCACGCGCCGGCCCCGCTTACGACCACCGCCCGCCCCGAACTGTGCCGCACGCTGCCGTCCGGGATCGTGCTCTGCGAGGTGGACGGCCGCTCCGCGAAGGAGATCATCGCCGACCCCGCCCACCTGCACCGCAACGACGCCACCGCGAACGATGTTCGCACGGCCGACGCCATCGTCCTCGCCCTCGACGCTTCCGCGAGTAGCGAACTGATGCTCGGCCTGTTCGCCGAGTTCGCGATCTTCCTCGAAGGCTTCGAGAAAACCCGCAGCCACGGTCGCGAGGTCGGCGGGTTGCCGATCTATCTGACGCTGACGAAGTGCGACACGCTGTTCCGCCCCGGTGACGACCCGAACGAATGGCTCCGCCGCGTCGAAGCTCGCAAGCAGTCGGTTCGCACCGCCTTCGAGGACTACCTCGCCGAGACGGGCCACGATGCGTCGCCGTTCGGCTTCGGCAGTATCGAAGTTCACGTGGCCGCCACGGCCATCGCATTCCCACCCGACCACGCCTTCCACGGTCTGCGGCCGCCGTTCGGCGTCGAGGATTTGCGCGACGACTGCACCGCCGCGGCCGTCGCCTTCCGCCGGCGGATGGATAGTTCGCACCAGCAACTGCGCTGGACGCTCGCCGGATCGGGCGTGCTCGTCGGCACCATGCTTGCCACGCTCGTCGGCCTGTTCGCGCTCTCGCCGGGCGTGGACGAAGATCGCCTCCGTCGGCAAGTGCGGCTGTATCAGGAGCGCGAAGGTCCAGCCGAGGTGCGGCTAGCCGACCGGCGGCTCGACAAAAACCAGCAGGAACTGGAAGCCATCCGCGACGATGCCGACTTCGAGCGACTACCGACCGAGGTTCGCCAATTCGTGGACAATCGGCTTCGCGAATTCGCCGCATACCACGACTACCGGGAGAAGTTTCAACGGCCGCGGATCGGCCCGGCCGAGGTGCGCACGCTGGCGGAACTGGACCGCCTCGACGCTGCCGTGGGGGGTGAACTCGTGCCGCCGCCGGAGTACGCCGCCGCGTGGGCCGACACCGAGGCCGTGCGGCTGTTCCACAAGTGGCAGACCGACGCCGGGCTGATTCGCCAGGCCGAGGGCACGCTGAACCAGTGGTATCGCGGCCTCGTTCGCAATGCCACGGCCCTGCTGCTCGCCCCCGGCCTCGACGCGAACTGGCGGCAGACCGCGACGGCCCTGCTGGCCTCCGCCGATCGCCCGCCGTTCGACCCGACGGCGGCGATGGCCGGTTCGGAGAAACTGCTGGTGCCCCGCGGCGCGGCGATGGGTTACGCGGCGATCTTCGACTTCGACCGCGTCGATCAGGCCCGCGCCGACTGGATCGACACCCGCGACCGCCTGGCCGCGATGCGAACCCTCGGCGACCTGTTGGGCATGACCGGCGGGCCGAACGCGGTGCTGATCTTCCCCGCGCCGACCACCGTGGCCGCGTCGGCGAAACTCGCGGCTGGGTTGCTGCCGCAAGTGCCGGACGTGCCCGGTTCGGTGTCGCAGTTCCCGGACCCGATCCGCGGCCTTTTGCAGAAGCGACTGCGGCAGGCCCAGGAAGCGGGGGCGAAACACCCGCAGGCGATCGTGCGGGCGAAGCTCGGCCGCGAGACCCGCGAGGGGTGGGCGAACGTCGCGGCGTGGCTGGCCGAACCGGACGCGAAGGCGTGGGGCAAACTGCTCGGCCGCCTCGGCCGCTGGGGCGAGTTCGACGCCGACGACCCGGTGGATGAGGCCCTCGCGTTCCTGAAGCGGGATCGCTTCGACCTGGACTTCGCGAATCTGGAAGTGACCGTGCCGACCGACCTGCGTGACCGCCGCTTGCTGCCGGCCGGCCCGCTCGTGGTTCGACATGGGTCGAAGGAACTGTCCTTCCGCGTGACCGGCGAACCGCAAACGACGGCGGCGGAGTCCCTCTACCGCTTCACGCCCGACGGCGACAGTCGGCTGACGGTTCAGCCCGGCGACGCAGTGTCGGCAAGCTGGACGTTGAAGGCTGGCGACCGCGAGTTCCGGTTGGAGTGGACGAACGGCGGCTCGGTCGTGTATCAGTTCGAGAGCCTGCACCGCGAGCCGACGTTGGTCGCCGACCTCCGCGAACGAGCGGCCGGCGTAAAATTGAGTGCTGCCGCCCTGCCGCGGGTCCCGTTGGTGTTGCGGGTGCCATAACAACTCATGGCTTTCGGCGACCGTGAAGCCCCATGGTTTTCGGCGACCGTGACGCCTCTGGTCTTTCGGCCCCATCCGGGGCCGAAACTCGGACGGTTGGCGGGTCTGAAAACCGGACGGCTGTCGGGAACGAGACCGGGTTTGACAGAACGACCGACGCCGCGGCGTCACCCCAGAGAAAATGCGATGCACATTCAGGACATCTTCCGCGATC
>JBBQCQ010000223.1:0-6386 GCA_038318835.1 Gemmatales bacterium
GTTGGCAAATGACAATGCCTTAAGCCTGTCGCTGCAACTGACGCCCGCGGAAGGTGAACCAGACCCCCAACTGCTCGACGACTTGATTCAGCTTGTAAAGCAGGCCATCGTAACATTCCCGCAATCCACACCAGCCGCCCCTCACATGCAGCCCGCGGACGACGCTGAGCGACAGTCATTGCTCAGTCTTGAATCGAAGATCAAGCATCACATCGAGCAGGCGAGTGCCGCCAGTCGCACGTTGGTTGAACACCGGGTGGCTCTCGCACAACAGCCTGACGCCGAGACGAAGTTGGCCGAGGAGTCGCGACGGAAGGCTCAGCAAGTTGTCGCGGCCGTGCAGCGGGCCATGATGAAAGGCATCATCGTGAAAATCCCCGACGCCAGGCCATGATCCCGGTCGCCCTGTCGCCGCTGCTCGCTCGCCTGCTGCCCCTCACCGCCGACCCGGCGATGGCGGCGAACAACCTCGAACGCCTGCTCGCGCAGCCGGCCGCGGAGGCGTTCGTGCCGGCGCTGATCGACCCGGCCGGGGCTGGGTTGGAGGTCGTGCTACAACTGCTCGCCACGTCGCAACTCTTCGCCGACACGTTGGTGCAGTACCCGGACGCACTCGACATCGTCCTGCTACCGGCGGGGCGGAACCCCTCGACGGCCGAACTCGTCCAGCAACTCCATGCGATGGTCGAGGCCGCGACCGACGATACGAATGTGCTGCGGGCGTTCCGGCGGTTTCGGCAGACGCAGGTGCTACGCATCGGCATCAACGACGTCATCCGCGATCGGCCGCTCGAAGAGATCACCCGCGACCTGGCCCGCGTTGCGGACGCCTCGATTCAGGTGGCGTTGCAGTCGGCCCACCGCACGGTCGGCCGCAAGTTCGGCACGCCGATGGCCGGTCCCACCCCCGCCCGCCTCGCGGCCCTCGCCTTCGGCAAACTCGGCGGCGATGAACTTAACTATTCGTCCGACCTCGACCTCATGTTCGTCTACGACGAGGACGGCGAAACCACCGGCAAGCGGACCAGCACCGTGCCGAACGACGAGTTCTTCGCCCGTGTCATCACGGAACTCTTGCGCCTGCTGTCGTCGCACACCGACCGCGGCTTCGCCTACCGCGTCGATCTGCGGTTGCGGCCCGAAGGCAAGACCGGCCCGCTCGCCCGCAGTCTGGCGAGTACCCGCAGTTACTACGACGTGATGGGCCGCACCTGGGAACGGCAGGCGCTCATCAAGATGCGGCCGTGCGGCGGCGACCTCGAACTCGGCCGCGAGTTCGTCGCCGCCGTCGAGCCGTTCGTTTACCGCAAGTACTTCAGCTTCTCCGAGATCAACGAGGTGAAAGCGCACAAGCGGCAAATGGAACAACGGGCGAACCGGGCCGGCGACGACGACCGCGATGTGAAGACCGGCCGCGGCGGCATCCGAGATATCGAGTACACGGTGCAGTTCCTCCAACTGCTCAACGGCGGCGACCTGCGGGCCGTGCGACAGCGGAACACGCTGCTCGCCCTGGAAAGCCTGGAGATCGCTGGCTGCCTGACCGGCAACGAGAACTACATCCTCGCCGACGCCTACCGCTTCCTGCGGAAGACCGAGCACCGCCTGCAACTGCTCTTCGACCTGCAAACGCACCGCCTGCCCGCTGGCGAGGCCGAGCTGACGAAGCTCGCGATCCGCATGGGATACGGGCAAGTGCGGAGTGCGGATCGCGGGGTGCGGAGTGAAAACCTGATCTCCGATCTGCACTCCGAACTCCGCGCTCCGCACTCCGCACTCTTCGCACAGCGTCGCTCGCCGTTGGACGAGACGAACGACCGGCCGCTGTTGCAGACGCGGTCGTTGCTCGTCGAACCGCTCGACCTGTTCTTGGCCGACCTGCACGACAAGACGGGACGGGACCGCGTCATCCTCGATCACCTGCTGCACCAGACGTTCGCGAACGAACAGGGCGAGGCCGAGCCGGAGTCGGACCTGATCCTCGACCCGGATGCGGACGAGGCAACGATTCACGCGGTCCTCGGCCGGTACCCGTTCCGCGATGTGCCGGCCGCTTACCAGAATCTGTCGCGGCTGGCGCACGAGTCGGTGCCGTTCTTGTCGCACCGCCGCTGTCGGCACTTCCTCGCCAGCATCGCCCCGCAACTGTTGCGAGCCGTGGCCGACAAGCCCGACCCGGACGCCGCCCTGAACAGCTTCGAGCAAGTCACCGCGTCGCTCGGCGCGAAGGCCGTGCTCTACGAACTGTTCAGCTTCAACCCGGCCACGCTGAAGTTGTACGTGGATCTGTGCGCCGGCAGCCCGTTCCTGTCCGGTCTGCTCATCAACAACCCCGGTATGGCCGACGAGTTGCTCGACACGCTCGTGCTCAACACCCCCCGCACGGCCGAAGAACTGCGGGACGAGTTGGCCGAGTTGCTCCGTGGAGCGACCGATCCGGACCCGATTTTGCATAGCTTCAAGGACAAGGAACTGCTCCGCATCGGCGTGGCCGACCTGCTCGGCAAGACGCCCGTCCGCGAGACAACGGCCGCACTCAGCGATCTGGCCGACACCGTGCTGAACGCCGTGTGCGACCTCGTCGAACCACTCGTGCGGGACCGCTACGGCACGGTGACACCGGATTGTCACTATGCGCTCGTTGGTCTGGGCAAACTCGGGGGCCGCGAGATCAGCTACCATAGCGACCTCGACCTGATGCTCGTCTACTCCGAGGACGGCACGACCGTCCGCGACACCCCCGGCGACACGACGACGAGTCACCACTACTTCACGGAACTGCTGCAAAAGGTGATCCAGACGCTTAGCCGCGTCGGGCCGCAGGGGCGGTTGTATGCCGTGGATGTGCGGTTGCGGCCGACCGGTAAGTCGGGCAGCTTGGTGCTCCCGCTGGCCGAGTACGAGCGATACTTCGCGGATCACGGCTGCCAGTTGTGGGAACGCCAGGCGATGACGCGGGCACGGGTGGTCCGTGGCAGTTCGCAGTTCGCGGAGCCGATCCGCACGGCCGCCCTCGGCCCGGTGTGGCGGTCGGAGTGGGCTGCCGAGATTCGCACGATGCGAACGAAGCTCGAAACGAAGGCGGGATCGCACAACATCAAGCGAAGCCGCGGCGGGCTGACGGACGTGGAATTCCTGGTGCAGTGGCTGCAACTCAAGCACGGCCGCGACCGGCCGGCGGTGCTTCAGCCGAACGTGTGGGACGCCCTCGACGCCCTGCACGCGGCCGGGCTGATTGCGGATGACACCGCAGTGACACTGCACGCCGGGTACTCGTTCCTGCGGTCGGTGGAGGCGCGGTTGCGGATCGTGACCGACCGGCCGCTGGTGGAACTGCCGGCGGCCGACGACGAGTGCGCGAAACTGGCCCGCCGCCTCGGCTTCGAGTCGAGTGCGGCGTTCCTGGCCGAACTGGAGCGGGTGATGGCCGCCATTCGGGCCGTGTTCGGGGCGCTGACATGACCGACCGCGAAGCCTTCATCGCCGCGATTGCCGCGAACCCCCGTGACGACGTGCCGCGACTGGTGTTCGCCGACTGGCTCGACGAGCACGGCGAAGCCGCCCGCGCCGGCTTCATCCGCGACCAGGTGCATCTCGCGAAACTGGGGCCCGGCAGCGACGAGTACCGTCAACTCTTCAGCCGCACGGCGGAGACGCTGCGGGCGAACTTGCCCGCGTGGATTCAGGACGTGTGCGAGGCGTTCGGGCAGCCGACAGAGTGGGGACCGGGGAAACAATCAGGGGCAAGGTTGGGCGTGGACGTGGGGCGGTTCGGCTTCGTCCATCACCACTCGACTACCGGGAATCTCTACACCGTCGAGTTCCGACGCGGCTTTCTGGAACAGGCCACGATCTCGCCCTTCGACGAGGCGCCTCCGACCGCGGTGGAACACTTGCTCCGCACTCATCCAGTGACGCGGTTGGGCATCAACATGCCGAAATCCGCGGTGTCGTGGGAACGCCTTTCGATCCCCGAATTGAACCAGGTCCGGGCGTTGGACGTCGCCGGCAGTGGCTCGCCGGACGTGAACCAGTTGTTCTTCGATACACCAGTTTGGGCTGGGGTGCGACGACTTAC
The DNA here is from genome assembly GCA_038318835.1 of Gemmatales bacterium. Taxonomy (GTDB): domain Bacteria; phylum Planctomycetota; class Planctomycetia; order Gemmatales; family Gemmataceae; genus Limnoglobus. The sequence goes on from JBBQCQ010000223.1 coordinate 4,079, forward strand.
AGTATCGGTTCTCCCGATGCCGTCGTTGTCGCGGACTAGTCTAGCCAAACGACTCGTCGGCCTCCGCATCCACGCAACGAGGGGCATGTTCGATGAACTGGCCCAATTCCCACTGGACGACCGACTTCAGGAATTCGTGATCCTTCGCTCCATCCACGAGTTGCTTAGCCCCGGACATCCTCGACGCGTGACGGACATCTCGGACCTATCGGCCGTCGCCTTCCGCCCCACGCTCAAGCGGCTCGACCTGACCGGCTGCACGGTCGGCGACCGCGGGCTGGCGATGTTTGCCCGCGGGGACGTGTGGATTCGGCTGAAGGCACTCGTGCTGGACCGCAATCGGTTCGGCGACCCCGGCTGGCGGGACTTCGTGCGCGGCCACCGCACGCCGGAACTGCGGTTGCTCAGTGCGAGCCGGAACTTCATCACGAACGACGGGGCCGAACGGCTCGGCCGGTCCTCGCTCGCGGCGACGCTGGAGTACGTGGACCTGCGGGGCAATCGCATCGACGGCAAGGGGGCCATCTCGCTCGCGCGAAGTCTCGCCGAGGGGCCGCTGAAGAAACTACTGCTGGCGGGGAACCCGATCGGGCCGCGGGACGCCGCGAGGGTGCGTCAAGTGTTGGGCTTGCGGGTCGATGTGAGCGGGTGAACCCACCCGTCGAAGCGACGGGTGGGCTTGGGGGTTTCTGTCTGTGGATCGAATGGGTGCAAAAGGAAGCGGCCGAAAGCCCACCCGTCGCTTCGACGGGTGGGGACACTGTCACCCCCCGCACCCCGTCGACTCCGGGCCGACGGCTTCCGCCATCACCTTCAGTTGGATCACGCTCCGCTCCTGCTCTTTCTCCAAGTACGCCCGGCCCTTCTTCACGTTGACGTGGTCCCACGGTAGTCGCTCGCCCATCGGCCGTTGGCGGTGGCTGTAGAACGGCACGTCGATGTTGCAATCGCGGAACGCCTTCCACCACAACTCGGCCTTGAAGCACTCGCGCCAGCCGTCCATGCGGGCACCCTGCTTCCAGGCTTCGTACAGGCCCGGCGACACGCGGCGGTCGCCGCGAGTGAGGATGCCTTCGAGTAGGCTCGTTTCGATGTCGTGCTGCTTGATCTTCACCGTCTTCATCCGCTTCTGGCGGTGCAGGTAGTCGCCGGCCCACTGGAAGTACTCGCGGCTCTGCATGCCGTTCCACTGGTAGGGCGTGTGCGGCTTCGGCACGAAGTTCGACACGCTCGCCGTCACGTCCTTGTAGCGGCCGGTGACTTCCTTACTAATCTGGCCGATCGTCTCGGCCATTTCGACGATGCCGTCGAGGTCCACCTCCCGCTCGCCGGGCAGGCCGCAGAGGAAGTAGAGTTTCACCTTCTGCCAGCCGTTCTTGAAGGCTTCGCGGCAGCCGATGTACAGGTCTTCGTTCTTGATCCGCTTGCGGATCTGCTCGCGCATGTCGTCGCGGGCCACTTCCGGGGCGAGCGTCAGCCCGGCCTTGCGGACGCCCTGAATCAAGCTCGGCAGGGTCCGCAGTTGGTGGTTGATCCGCAGGCTCGGTAGCGACACGTTCACGCCCAGCGGCGTGAACACCTCGTGCATCCGCTTCACCAGTTCCTCAAAGTGCGGGTAGTCGCTGCTGGACAGCGACAGCAGACTGATTTCGTTCGTGCCGGTGTTACGGTAACTTTCGAGGGCCGACTGCACGATCATTTCCACAGACCGCATCCGTAGCGGCCGCTTGATGACAGTGGACTGACAAAACCGACACTGGTGCGGGCAGCCGCGCATGATCTCGATGGCGAGGCGGTCGTGCGGCGTTTCCACAAACGACACCACCGGCTTCGTCGGCAGCGGGATCGAATCGAAGTCGCAGTTGATCGTGCAGGAGGCGATTTCCATCGGCACATCGGACCGCGTGCGGTTGACGGCGGCGATGGTGCCGTCGGCGTGGTAGTCGAACTCGTAGAAGACCGGGGCGTAGGCCCACGGGCTGACGGCCGCGACTTCCGCGAGCATCTCCAGCCGGCGGCGGTAGGTGTTGTCGCCGTCGCGGATGGCGCGTTCTTTCAACTCGATCCACTTGTTCATGACGTGCGGCAGCGATTGTTCGCCGTCGCCGATGATGAACAGGTCGACGAACGGGGCGAGCAGTTCGGGGTTCTGGGCGCCGGGGCCGCCGGCAAGAATCAGCGGGTCGGAAACCAACCGCTCGTTGCTCCAGACGGGGATGCCGCCGAGGTCGAGCATGTTCAGGAGGTTCGTGTAGCAGACTTCGTACTGAAGGCTGAAGCCGACGGCGTCGAACTGATGCAGCGGCGT
>JBBQCQ010000224.1:0-6380 GCA_038318835.1 Gemmatales bacterium
GGGCCAGAAGCGGGATAGCATCGCTGGCCAGACCGTCGGGGTAGCCCGCCCCATTGAAGTGTTCGTGGTGGTGCCGCACGACGGGCCGCAGGCGGTCGAACGGGCGGATACTCGCCACTATGTTCTCGCCGATGACGGCGTGGCGGCGAATGTCAGCGAGTTCGTCCGGCGTCAGCCGCTTGGGCCGGTGGAGGAGTTGGTCCGGCACGCCGATGTTGCCCACATCGTGCAACAGGCCAGCAAGGTACACGTCCCCCTCTTGTGCCGGGGGCAAGCCCATCTGCCGCACGAGGAGGACGGCAATGCGGGCCACCCGTTCGCTGTGCCCGGCGGTGTACGGGTCCTTCGCATCCATGATCGTCGTCAAGCTCTGGAGCATTCCGTTTAGCAGGGTCTTCGTGGCCGTCAGCCCTTGTGCCCGCTGGGAAAGGAGTATCTTGATGGCCATGCGGACGGCCTTCGTGTCGTTGTCGTCAAACCGCCGGGCCGCTTGAAAGCTGAGGACGACGATGCACCCTTGCGTGCGGCCGTCTGCCGCCACCACGGCCGTTTCCGGTTGGCCGACGCCCGAACTCCCGGCGGGCTTGACCCACCGCAGCGAGTCGGACCCCTCGGGGATGCGGCCGAGCAACGCCTTCGCAAGGGCGGCGGCCGCTTCGGGCGTGAACGGCTTTTTGGCCGTCAGGGCGCTGACCTTCCCGTTCGACCGCGAGAACCAGTAGGCAACATCCGCCCCGACAGCCTCTCGGGCCGCTTCCACCGCCTGGGCCACCGCCTGGTTGGTCGAACTGGTTTCCCCAAGTTGTAGCAACAGCGATTCCAGACTGACCGACGCATCCGGGCGGGCGGCGGGTGCCCGGTCTTCGCTCGTGGTTGGGGCCGGTTGTTGGGGGGTGTTCTTGCTCATGACGAGTTAGTGTGAGAATCGGGGCGAGGGTGGGCACGAGTCGTACGTTTTGCCCTCACTATACGCGAGGAAACTGCACCTGGGGACTGACGTTTAACAAATTCGGATATTCGCACAAGGTTTCGCAATGCAGACACGCCGGGTCGAACGCCTGTAGTGGTCGTGACACCTGAATCAGATGAGGTTGCGAGCGACCCCGCTCACGATCTCAAAAAGTTTCGTGTATTCCGCGGTCCGGGCGGGTAATCTAGGCCTGGGACCGGGCGTACCTTGGGGTAGATCGTTCATGCTGATTTTCGATTCCCACCTCGACCTGGGGTTAAACGGCGTCGACTGGAACCGCGACCTGCGCATGGCTGTCGCCGACATCCGCGTGCAAGAACGCACCCTGAACATGACCGAGAAGGGGCGGCAGACCAACACGGTCAGCTTCCCCGAACTGCGGCGGGCCGAAGTCGGCGTCGGCGTGGCCACATTGCTCGCGCGTCTCGAAGAGCGCGTCAACCACCCCCTCGGCAAAACATCACCGGAAGCGTGCTACGCAATGTGCCACGCGCACCTCGCGTACTACCGGGCGATGGAGCGAGCCGGGCAGATGCGCATGATTCGCACTCGCCACGATCTGCACACCCACCTGGAGGTGTACCGGGCGAAGCCAGATGGGACGCCGTTCGGCTACATCCTCAGTATGGAGTGCGGCGATGCCGTCCTCGACCCGGACAACATCCGCGAGTGGTACGACCACGGCCTGCGGGCCATCGGCATCACGCACTACGGCCCGAACCGCTACGGCGGAGGCACCCGCAGCGAAGTCGGCCTCGCTCTTGACGCGATCCCGCTACTGAAGAACATCGAGCAACTCGGCATGGCCCTCGACATGACGCACCTGTCCGACCCGGCTTTCTGGCAAGTCGCCGACCGCTTCGGTGGCCGGGTGCTGGCCAGCCATCAGAACGCCCGCAAGTTCTGCGACTGGCAGCGGCAGTTCAGCGACGAACAACTGAAATGGGTCATCGCCCGCGGCGGCGTCATCGGCGTCGCCTTCGACGCGATCATGCTGCAGCCCGGCTGGGTTCGCGGCGTGACGAAGCCGACCGTGACCATCGAGCGTGCGGTCGAGAACATCGACCATGTCTGCCAACTGGCCGGGAACGCCAAACACTCCGGCATCGGCAGCGACCTCGACGGCGGCTACGGCAACGAGCAAACCCCGGCCGACCTGGACACGATCGCGGACCTGCAAAAAATCCCCGACCTGCTCGCGAAGCGTGGCTATTCCTCGGCCGATGTGCAGGGCATCATGCACGGCAACTGGCTCCGCTTCTTCTCCGAAGTCTTACCCGCCTGAAAGCCAACATGTCGCAACCCGCCCACCCGCAGCGGTTCGTCGTTCTCGGCATCACGTCGCTGGCAGCGATGTGGATGTACATCGATCGCGTCTGTCTCTCCACACTTGCCGACCGAATCCAGACGGACCTGAAGTTCGGCGGTGACGAGAAGGCGTGGATTCTCGGCGCGTTCTTCCTCGCCTACGCGCTCTGCCAGATTCCGGCCGGGTCGCTCGCCGACCGTTACGGGCAGCGGGTCGTACTCACGGGGTGCATGATTGGCTGGTCGCTCGTCACGGCCCTGACCGGGTTCGTGGAGGGCTTCGTCAGTTTACTCGTCGTGCGGCTCTTGCTCGGTATCTCGGAGGCGGGGGCGTACCCGGCGGCGGCGGGCTTGGTCAAGAACTGGGCCGGCGCGACCGAACGCGGCCGGTTCAGTAGCATCGTCGCACTCGGCGGGCGGGCCGGTGGGGCGGTTGCCCCGTTCTTGACCGCCTTCCTGGCCGTGGCCTTCGTCGGCTGGGGGCCTGTGTCGTGGTCGAGTGGCGAAGTCAACTGGCGGGCCGTCTTCGTCTGCTTCGGCGTCTGGGGTTTGTTCGTCGCGGCCGTCTTCTGGGTCGTCGTTCGCGACCGCCCGCCGACGGGACAAGCCCCCCTGCCCTTGCCGGTCCGCGGGGAATTTTTCGCGCACCTGGGCCTGCTCCTGCGGAGTCGGAACATGGGCCTCTTCGCGGTCGCGCAGTTCGGTACGAACGTCGGCTGGGCACCGCTCGTCACGCTCCTACCCACGTACCTGAACGAAGTCTTCGACACACCGCTGCAGGAAATCGGCGCGATGCAATCGACGGCCCTGCTCATCGGCTGTGTCGGCATGTTGCTCGGCGGGGTCGTCACGGACGTGCTCCATCAACGACTCGGCACCCGCTGGGGCCGTGCGCTGCCCATCGGCTGCGCGATGGCCGGGTGCGTCGTCTGCTCTTGCCTCGTACCGCAAATGTCGTCGGCGTGGAACGCGATCCTGGTTTTGGGCACGATGGCCTTCCTCGTGGACCTCAGTAACCCGTCGATCTGGGCGTTCGCGCAAGACGTGGGTGGCCGCAGCGTCGGGGCCGCCCTCGGCTGGGGGAACATGTGGGGCAACCTCGGCGCGTTCGCCTCACCAATTGTCTTGACGATGGTGAAGAATCGGGCCGGGTGGGACGTGGCGTTCTTCCTGTGTGCTGGGTGCTTCTTCGTCGCGTCGGTCTGCGGGTTCCTGATGAACGCCAGTCACCCGGTCGGCCGCCCCATCGGCGAATCGAGATACGCCTGAAGGATGAACACGGCCGCGATGCGGTCACGTTTGCCCTTCCGCTTGTCACGGCGGACGCCGGCGGCGATAAGTGAATCCTCCGCGTAGCTGCTCGTGAAACTCTCGTCGGTGAAGTCCGCCGGCAGCCCCGTCTCGGCCGTCAGCCACGCGGCGAACGTGCGGCTCTCCTTCGCCTTTGGCCCCTCGGTGCCGTTCAGGCTGATCGGCAGGCCGACGACGAAACCGACGACCTGCTCGGCCTTCACAAGTTGCCGGAAGAACTCCGCGTCGGCGTCCGGCGACTGCCGCTCGTAGGTGCCGTGCGGCGAGGCGAGGATGCGGTCCGGGTCGCAGACCGCGAGGCCGATCCGCACGGTGCCGGGGTCGATGCCGAGCAACCGGCCGCGGGCGGGCAGCGTCACAGGAATTGATCCCCACCCTGCTTCAGTTTGTCCACGATCTCCTTCACGCGGCCCTCGTCCTGCTTGCGAGTGACGAGCGTGGCATCGCCCGCCTGAATGATGACGAGGTCCGAGACGCCGAGTGTGGCGATCAGGTGGCCGGGCTGGGCCGCGATCACGCACCCCGTCGTATCGATGCCAACGTGCCGACCCTGCACCGTGTTGCCGCCGGCGTCCTGCGGGTTGTGCCGTTCGAGCGCGAGCCAACTGCCCACGTCGTCCCACTTGTAAGGTGCCCGCAGCACCATCCGCAGCGGGGCCGACTCCATCACCGCGAAGTCGATGCTGATACCCTTGATCCCCTCGTACTCTTTGCGGAAGACCTCATCGCGCGTCGGCGTGTCCCATGCGGCCGCGATGCGCACACACGCGTCGTGAATGTCCGGGCGGTTGGCCTGAATCTGTTTCAGGATCGTCTTCGCCTTCCAGACGAAGATGCCGCTATTCCACTCGTAGTTGCCGCTGGCCACGAACTGCTCGGCCACGTCGGCGCTCGGCTTCTCCTTGAACTCGCGAACGCGGGAGACCTTCACGCCGTTGCGCTCGCCGGCTGCCTCACCGCGGTGGATGTATCCGTAGCCGGTGCTGGGGAACGTAGGCGGGATGCCGAAGGTGAACAGGGCATCGGGGAATTCATTCGCGAACTGCTCGGCCGCGAGGGCCGCCCGATGGAACTCGGCGAGCGGCTCGATGAGATGGTCGGCCGGCATCACGATGATCGTCGCATCCGGGTCGTCCTTCGCGATCAGGGCCGCCCCCAGCGCAACGCACGGGGCCGTGTCGCGGCGGAACGGCTCGCCGACGACGTGGTTCGCCGGCACATCGGGCAGTTGCTCGGCCGACTCGGCCGTGTAGGCCGCGCCGGTGATGACCCACGTGCGGGCGGGCGGGATGACGGCCGCGATGCGGTCGGCCGTCGATTGCAAGAGTGTGCGGTCGCCGGCGAAGCTGAGGAACTGCTTCGGCCGGGCGTTCCGGCTGCGGGGCCAGAACCGCGTGCCACCACCGCCGGCCATAATCATCGCGTGGAACATCGAGAATCCTTTCCGAGTTACGACAAAAGAGTGGGTCCGCTGATTCGCAAGGCGGGGTCAACCTTCGCCCGGCACTCGGCCTCGTCGAGCGCGAAGAGCGGGCTGATCTCGACCGGAGCGTCCGGCGGGACCTTCACGCCGGCGGCTTCAAGCCAGCGGGCGGCGCGAGCAATGCTGTCGGCCCGCACGGTGTCGGGCGAGTCGGCTCCGGTCGCGTTCTTCAGCGGCGAGAACTCGTCGGCTCGATCGACGGCCATGGCCAGCCACCGGTCGGCCAGCGGGAGCGCGTCGAAGATGAATAGCTCGAACTTCAGCGCGTTTTCGGCCATCGGCGTGTACGGCTTCCCGGCCGCGTCGAGGCACGGCACCTTCTTGCGGGCGAGGTGGTGATCCAGCCGCGAGGAACCCGTCGTGACGCGTTCGAGGAACGGCACCGAGAACAGGTGAATGGCCGGGTTGCCGGCCCGAAAGGCGAGTTCGCCCGTCGGCGTGCGTTCGCGGGTCATCGCTTCCGGCAGGTCGGAGTACTCCAGGATCGTGCAGCGGCCGTTGACGAGGCCGAGCACGCCGACCTTCTCTTCGGGCTTCTCCTTGAACACGACCTTCGACGACACCTCGGCCTCCGACTCGACGTGCCGACCGACGAACGCCGGATCGGCGATGTGGACGAGCGGGTTATCCACCTGGAAGTAGAAAACGTGCCGCACGCCGTCGGTCTTGAGCTTCGCGAGGAGTCCGCTATCAGTCAGGGCCGTGAGCGTGCCGCCGTGGCCGTTCGGGCTAAGGAACAGTTGCCCCGGCTTCTCCAGCAGCAGCTTCCCCGTCGCCAAGTCGAGGGCCGGCATCGTCCCTTGCTGGAAGAAATGCACCGCGGATTTCGGTAGGCCGAAGTGATCGTGGTCGGCGAAGAAATCGACCGTCTCCTCGTGGGTGGCGGGGCTGGTCATCACCAGGAAGGGCACGCTCGCCGCGTACCGGTGCCGCAGGGCCAGCACCTTCTCGGCGTGAATCTGGAACAGGCTCGCCCCGCTCACCGGGCCGACCGGCCACACGCCCTTCGGGCGATCCGAACCGAGGCGACTCCCCTGCCCGCCGGCGACGAGCAGCACCGCGACTTCACCGCGACGGAGGGCATCTGCACCGGTCGTATGAGCTTGCGGCGAGACCTCCGAGCGTAGCTCGACCGGCAGCGGCGCGATCTGTTCGCGCGACGGCAGCACCGCGTTCGGCTCGTCCTTCTTCGCGTACAGGGCTTTCAGGTGGTCAAAGTCCAGCCCGGCGAGTTGATACTCGAGGTCTGCACGGTCGGTAGTCGAGAGCGTTTCCCAGCCGCTGTCGAGGTGTTCCTGGTCGTGCGTT
>JBBQCQ010000225.1:0-6369 GCA_038318835.1 Gemmatales bacterium
ACCACCGGCCGTTCGCGGTGGGTCGAAGTTTGATGTGGCACCCGGAGATTTGAATGATGTTCAGACCCTTCCGCCGCGAGTTAGAATCTTTGGAATCGCGCGAGAATCCGGCCACGACGTTCCTCGACGGCAGTTACGGGACCGATGGCTACGCGACTCTCAGCGGTTTTACGAGCGTGGCGAAAGTAGTCGAACTGGCAGACGGAAGCGCGATTGCCGTCGGAACCGTGCTTGGGACCGATGGCATCACGCCGGATTTCGCTGTCGTGCGACTCACGGCCGCGGGTCAACCCGACCCGACGTTCGGCACAAACGGTCTCGTCGCGGTGGCGTTCGACCGGGTTGGTACTGGTCAGGGGGCCGACGTGCCGGTGGATTTCACGGTGCTGCCGGGTGGCGGCATTGCGGTCCTGGGCACCGCCGCGACCGCCGTGCCGCCGATCACAGGCACCGGTCCGCGTCTTCTGGCCGTCGCGCAACTCACCGCGACTGGGCAACTCGACCCGACATTCGACGGCGACGGCAAGCTGACGTTAAGCTTCCCAACCACGGACACCGATCCCGTCAACTTCGCCGACGCCATCGGGCGGCAGGCCGACGGGTCGTTGGTCGTCGCCGGGCAAGTCTCGATGTTCAACTCGACCACCGGCCTGACCGAGTACCCCTGTTATGCTGTTCGGGTGATGGCCACCGGGATGTTAGACGCCACCTATGGCACGGCAGGTCTCGCCAGTTTTGGAGCCGGCTTCCTCAACGTGGCGATCGGGCCTGACGGCCGACCGTTCGCCCTTCGGATCGACGGGACGACGTCGGGCACGACCACGAGTTCCAACGCCTTCGTGAACCGACTGGATACGGCGGGGCAACTCGACACGACCTATGGTACCGCCGGGCGGGCGGATGTTGGCGTGTTCCAGACGGTCAGCATCCAGGACCGGGCGGTGTTCTCGTCGATCAACGCCCTGGCCGATGGCTCGGTGATCGTGGATCGAACGCGTGCCCAAGGAAGTGTTCGGTCACTCGTCTCGACCGCGTACCGCCTCACTCCTGGTGGAACCCTCAACGCCGCCTTCGGGTCCGGGGGCGTGACAAGCGACTTCATCGCCGGCACCCTCGTGGAAGGGGTCAGCGGGCGACTCCTCGGGCTGCTTTCCAGCGGCTTGCAGGCTAACGCCAATTCCATGGTCGCGGATACATCGGCCGGCCAGCGAGACACGAGTTTCGGCTCCGGCGGAGTGATCGATCTGGGTGCCCAAAACATCGTCCCCTTGCAGCAGATTGCTCCGCCGCAGACCGACGCGACGGTCCTGGCGGCCGTCCGCCGGTCGGGCGCGTTGGCCGTGGCGAAGTTCAACGCGGTGGCGAACAACATCCCGACGATCGCTGCAAACCCGACCTCGGTCACGTACACACGGCGCGGAGGGATCCAACCTTCCTCGCAAACCGTGCAGATCGACGTTAACGATGTTGAGACGGCAGCGGCGAATCTGCAACTCACGGCCGTCGCGGACGACGCGGCCTTTTTCCCGTCTGGCTCGCTGGTCTTCAGTGGTACGGGTGCGACTCGTACTCTCACCCTCACGCCGAGTGGGGTGGGTGTTTCGACATTCGTCACCGTCACGGTCCGGGACGCAGCCGGTGCCCTGGCGAGCGTTCGCCTCTCGGCGATCATTTTCCCGTTCAACAACATCCCGCCGACCGTCGTGCCGGCTAGTTCCACGCTGGCCGTCGATCAGGGCACGACTGGCACACTCGCGGTGACCGTGGCCGACGCGAACGAGCCGACGCCCGACGTGCTGCAAGTGACGGCGACGACCGACAACCCGAACCTGTTCCCAGCCGGTGCAGTCGGAGTGACGGGCACCGGCGGCACGCGGACCGTCCGCCTGACGCCGGCCGCCGGCCAGAGCGGTGGAGCGACCCTGCAAATCAGCGTCCGCGACCCCGACGGAGCCGAGACCACGACGACCGTCATCGTGACCGTGCGGCCCGTCGCGAACGGGCTGCCAACGATCACCTCATCGCAGTCGGCCGTGACCATCGCGGCCGGGGGTGCCGCCACAGTTCAACTGACCGTGGCCGATGTGGAAACAGCCGCGAATGACCTCGTGGTGACAGCGACCGCAGACAACCTGACTCTCTTCCCAGCCGGCTCGGTCGTTGTCAGCGGAACGGGAACCACGCGAACTCTGACGCTGACGCCGGCCGCTGGCCAGAGCGGTGGGGCGACGATACTCGCCACCGTCCGCGACGCGGCTGGCGGACAGGCGACGGCCACGGTGGCCGTCACCGTCACTGCAGTCCCCATCGTCCCGCCCGTTCCGCCCGTTCCGACGCTCGTCGGCAGCCGCGAGTTTGTGGTCGGGCCGGACGCCGGTGGTGGGCCGGTCGTCACGTTCTATAACCCGGACGGCACGGTTCGCCGAACCATGAGCGTTCTATCGGCCGGGTTCACCGGGGGGGTACGGGTGGCGTCGGCTGACTTCACCGGGGACGGCGTGGCCGACTTCGTGGTCGGCACCGGACCGGGGACCGCGACACGGGTCGAGCTGTACGACGGGGCGACCTATCAGAAACTGTTCAGCGTCGATCCCTTCGAGCCGTCCTTCACCGGTGGCGTGTTCGTGGCGGCCGGCGACCTGACCGGGGACGGCGTGGCCGAACTCATCATCACGCCGGACGAAGGCGGCGGGCCGCGAGTGCGGGCGTTTGCTGGCAGAACCTATCAACCCCTGGCCGACTTCTTCGGCATCGACGACCCGGCGTTCCGCGGCGGCGCACGGGCGGCCGTCGGCGACCTGAACGGCGATCGTGTGAGCGATCTGGTCGTTGGGGCCGGGTTCGGCGGCGGGCCGCGGGTGGCCGCGTATAGCGGGCTGACTGTCCGCTCTGGCGTGAACCCGGTGAAGTTGTTCGCCGACTTCTTCGCGTTTGAGCCGACCCTTCGCAACGGGGTGTACCCGGCCGTCGGCGACCTGGACGGCGACGGGTTGGCGGACCTCATCACCGGGGCAGGGCCGGGCGGCGGGCCGCGAGTGCTCGGCCTGAGCGGGCGGGACTTGCTCTCAAACGTGTACACCCCGCTGGCGAACTTCTTCGGCGGAGACCTGGCGAACCGCAGCGGTATCCGGGTGGCCGTGAAGAACCTGGACGGGGACCGGCGGGCCGACCTGATCGTCGGTCCGGGAACCGGGTCGGGTTCGGCCGTTGTGGGTTACTTCGCCAAAAACTTCGTCGGGAACCCGGCCCCGACGGCGGACCTGACGGTCGATCCGTTCGAGGGGTTCAACGGCGGATCGTTCGTCGGGTAACGCACGATCTTTCAAGGAGCCTCATCGACCGAAATCAGGTGGCCGTTCTTCCCTTCGTGGCAAAGGGTGACCAGTCGGATTCGCTTGCCGCGCAACACGTCCAGGCGGTTGACCTGATCCGGCGACGTGATGAAATCGACCTGGCTGTAAGGGTATTCCAGGTAGGCGTGGACAACTTGGAACTGCTGCCCCTCGTGGTAGAAATGCCGGTCGGTCATCAGGCACAGTTGGCCGACGGTCTCCACACGCTCGCCCGCTGGGCGTGGCGGGCTTCCGTTGAACCAGAAGTGCAGACCGACAATGGCGCATAGGAGTGCGCCGGTGAACAGCCAGGGAGAGTGGCGTTTCATGGGAGAGTCTCGCTGAGATGAGCGAATACCCGTGATAACAAATCCCATCCGCCGATGCAAGACGTTAGTCCGTGTTTTTGAAAATCCTCCTCAGTGAGAATCATAATAAGCACGCCCACAGCGTGCGCGGGGCACATTCCCCTCGCTCACGCCGCGGGCGTGCTGTCCCGCCGATTCAAGCTCAGGCGTTGAACGATTCTTTCTTCGGCGGATGGAAGAACAAGAGCAGCAACACGGCCCCCACCAGCGAAGCGATCATCGACACCTGGAAGACGGCGGGGTAGTTCAACTTGCCGTCCACGGTGTACGTGACTTGCAGTCGGCCGCACACGAAGTTCGCGACGAACGGCCCGACGCCAAGGATGAGCACGTTGAACAAGCCCTGCGCGCTACTCCGCACGTCTTTCGGGAAATACTCGTCCACGAAGATGTACACCGTCGCGAAGAAGAAGGCGTAGCAGATGCCGTGAACGATGTTGATGAGGATGCACGGCAACTGCTCGGGGTAGAACGCGAACACGGCGAACCGGGCACCGTGGCCGAGCACGCCGATAATCATGGTCGTCCGCCAGCCGAGATTCTTGAGAACGTAACCGAGGACGAGCATCGTCAAGATTTCCGCGATCTGACCGATCTTCATGACCGCCCCGACCCAGTTCGAGCCGATGTCCACCACACCGCCGTCTTTCACCGGGCCGAGGAAGGTGAAGCTCCAGAAGAAGAAACTCTGGTGCACGGCCGCGTCGATGAACGTCACCACGAACAGCACGAGGACGAACGGGTGTTTGAGTAGTTTCATCGCCTTGAGCCATGCCAGGGAATCCCCGCCGGTCGCCGGTTTTGGTGGCGTGTGTGGCAGTGTCAGGCTGAACGCGGCGAGTAAGAGTGACGCGACACCGGCGAAAGCGAAAATTAATTTTTTGACTTCCATCGCGGCCGCACCGACGAGAGAAGTGCCGAGGGCACTGCCGAGCCAGTCGGTGAAGCCGACTGAGCCGAACGCCGGGACTTTTGCCCAGTCGGCCAGCAGGAAGATGAACGGCCATGAGGCCGCGATCCAGCCGATGGTGCCCCACACGCGGACAGGGCCGAACTCCTGGCTCGGGTTTCGGAGATTCGCGAAGGCGATCGAGTTTGTGATCGAAATCGTCGGCACATAGAAGATCGAGTGCAGAAGCATCAGGCCGAAGAACGGCCAGAACGGGGCCAGTGGCGAACTCGTGGCCATCACGGTGCCGTCCTTCAGGCTGTCCACCCGTGCGGTCACCGTCGGCAACTTCTTCTCGTCCCTGCCGATCTCCTTCCAGTCCCCCTCGAATCCTTCCAGCACCACTGGTGTGTCCTTTCCGTCGTCGAGTTTCCCGAGGGCTTGCGTTGGAGACGCCCCGGCCGACAGGACTTTCACATTCGTGAACTCGCCTGGATTGGTCCCCATTTTTCCCGGCAGGAAGAAGAGGCCGAGAATTGCGAGGCCACCGATGAGGTGGCTGAGGGCCAGGAATTTCTCGGCCGCGAACTTGCGGTCGGCGAACTGCGTGCTGAAGAAGAGCGCGACGAGGGCACCGATGTTGAACGCCCCGAAGATGAAGGGTAACTGCCAGTCGCGGTTGAAGCCGAGCTTCGGGATGTAGTCGAAGCCAAGCTCGAACCACGCCCCCCAAATGAAGAATTGGAAGAACATCATGACGGCCAGTTTGAACTTCAAACCGGCTGGGGCGAACGGGGCGACGGGGTCGATCGGCATCGCGAACTAGCTCCGAAATGAGGGCGTTAGTTCACGAATGTAAGCGGACGGTTGCCGGGCGGCAACGAAAAACGGCCAGGGTTTCCCCCGACCGTGGTGCCAATCGTGATGTTTACGCCGGCTTACCGCCAGCGGACGACAAATTTGCCGTCGTCACGCTGGAGTTCTGTCTGGCGGACGTTGTGATTTTCGAGCCAGTCGAGCACGTCTTCGACCTGGTGGAGACTTTGCACTTCTGTCGTCTTCCAGTCGCCGGTGAGCGTCGCCGTGGCGTAGGTCGCGTTGGGCAGTGTGTCGGCCGAGGAGGGGCAATGATCGGCCGTGCTGAACGGATTCACGGTCGCCGGCATCAGGGCCGAATCTCGCGTTGCGACGACAGACAGTACCGCCGTGGTAATAAGAGTTATCCCAACAGTCGTGAGAAGAGCTAATCCGAACATGGCAATATCCTCACTCGATGGTGTGTCGCTTAGGAGTCTGCCCAACGGTAGATCAGAAAACAAACGTCACCGGGCAAAACTGACAAATTGTAGAGCAAGTAGTGTTCCGGTTGTAGGATTTTGCCGGAATCGGCGGGGTTGCGCTCCGCCGAACCCGAATTGTTCGGGCGAGGGGTGAATCCTGAATTGCCACCTTCGGCAAGGTGCGAAATCCCACCCTCCGCCTCACCTGTTCAGTCCGCCGTGGCCTCCTTTCAGGCAGGCAAAGTGACAACAAATATCGTGGTGTCGTTCGCGCGTTCCCAGAGTATTCGCCCACGGTGCGAATCGACGGCCTGCTTCGCCACGGCGAGGCCCAGGCCGACGCCTTGATCCTTGCCCGTCACGAAGGCGTCGAACAGCTTACCTGCAATCGCCGGCGGGGGGCCGGGGCCATTGTCGGAGATTCTCACTTCGACCAGATGGGGCGAGATGTGGAGTGTCATTTCGACACGTCCCCCCGGCCCGGCCGCCTCGACGGCGTT
>JBBQCQ010000226.1:0-6365 GCA_038318835.1 Gemmatales bacterium
GTACCGCTTCTCGGCCGCCTCGACGGCGTGCCACGGCTGCAACGGGTCGGGCATGATGGGCTTCACCGGCACGGCCGTGTGACTTTGCAGGGCGTGTTCCTGCAAGTCCTTCTGCTTGAGGATTCCCGGGTCTAGCAGCCCTTGCAGTTGCCCGCTCGACGCCTTGCGGGTGTTGGCGACGCGGTGCAGGTCGGTCGCGGCCTGCCGGGCCTCTTCCGGGCCGCCGTTGCCGTACTGCGTCAGGGCGGCTTCGAGAGTCCGCAGCCGGGCCAGCGTGTAGGGCAGGGTGCCGTCGCGGCGGTGCTTCAGTTTCGCGAGCGTTTCCAGGCGGTTCGTCGTGCCGGGGTGGCCAGTGACGAAGACCAGATCGTTCTCGGCCGGGCCGACTTCGGACCACTGGAAGAAGTGCGGCGGCCGGACCGGCTGATCGTTCTCGTACGCGCGGAAGAAGGCCACGTCGAGGCCGTGCCGCGGGTACTCGAAGTTATCCACATCGCCGCCGAAGCCGGCGACGTTGTACTCGGGGGCGAAGACGAGCCGCACGTCGGTGTACTTCTTGTACTGGTACAGGTGGTACGCCCCGCCCTGGTACAGCATGACCACGTCCGACCGCAGGCCGGTCTTCGCCAACGATGCTTTCTCGATTTCACCCAGGACGGCCCGCCGGGCGGCGAACGCCTCGGCCGGCTTCATCGCCGGCGTCACGGCCGCGTTCACCTTCGCCGTCACGTCCTCGATGCCTTGGAGGACGTTCAGTTCCAGGTCGGGGCACTTCAATTCCTGCGCCATCTCTTTCGCGAAGAAGCCGTCGTGGTACAGGTCGAGGCCAGGCTTGCTGAGCTTCTGGAGTGCATCGGCGGCGATGTGATGGTTCGTCACGATGAGGCCGTTCGCTGAAACGAACCCGCCCGACCCGCCGCTGTTGAACCGCACGCTCGCCTTCATCGCCCGGTCGAGCCAGGCGTCGGTGAGTGTGAAGTCGTACTTCGCCTTCAGAAGCTCCTTCGGCGGCTCGTTGAGCAGCCACATGCCTTCGTCCGACCACACGGGCATCGTTCGGCCTCCGATCAGCAGGATTATCACGGCGAGAACAGAACGTGTCATGGCGAAGACTCGCGAAAGAACGGGGCGGACAGTTTATAGGACGTGACGCAAGTTAGGATGGGGCCGGTTTAATTCTCCCAGCCGGCCCAGATTCGGCGACTGGCCGAA
Organism: Gemmatales bacterium; assembly: GCA_038318835.1. Taxonomy (GTDB): domain Bacteria; phylum Planctomycetota; class Planctomycetia; order Gemmatales; family Gemmataceae; genus Limnoglobus. The sequence goes on from JBBQCQ010000226.1 coordinate 1,213, forward strand.
TTGACTTCCGACCCGTTCGGCCGCTATACTCATGGCACGAATCCACCGCCGGGCCAGGTCACGGCCACCGAACTCAACCTTCTCCGCGACGGGACTGCCGCCTTTCTGGGTTCTTTCTCCAACAAGTCGGTCGCGGGAACACCCCACGGCCGTGGTGTGATCGAGATGCACACTCCGCAGGATCGCGATTCTAACGGCCCTACGTCGGGTTCCGGCGGTGGGTCCACAGCTTCGCAGCACACCGCCGCGAAGGCCGCGAACGACAGCGGCATCATCCGGTTGACAGCCATCGAATCACCCCCGTCCGACCTGCTCGCGGACGACCCCGCCAACACCGACGACTTCCCCACGGTCATCACGCCATCCACGCTCGACGTCTCGAATCCGGCCCTGATGCCAGGGTCGCGGCTTGGCAGTTACGAGCTGATCGAGGCCATCGGTGCGGGCGGTATGGCGACGGTGCTGAAGGCTCGCGACGTGGACCTCGGCCGCGTGGTCGCGCTCAAGATTCTGCCCCCGGTTACGGCCCGAGACGGCGAATCGGTTCGGCGATTCAAGCTCGAAGCCCGCGCGGCCGCAAAGCTCGACCACGATAACATCGCCCGCGTGTACTTCTGCGGCGAAGATCGCGGGCTGCACTTCATCGCCTTCGAGTTCGTCGAAGGAGAGAACCTCCGCCAACGGATCGACCGCCTCGGGCGGATTTCGTCGGCGGATGCCGTCCACTATCTGTTGCAACTCTCGGCCGGTCTCGCGCACGCGGCGGAGCGCGGGGTGATCCATCGCGACATCAAGCCGAGTAACATCCTCATCACCCCCGACGGGCGGGCGAAGATCGTCGATATGGGTCTCGCCCGGCACCTGGAAGGGCAGACGTTCAACGGTGGGGTGACGCAATCAGGGGTGACGCTCGGCACGTTCGATTACATCTCGCCGGAGCAGGCTCTGGACCCGAGGCGGGCGGATATTCGCAGCGACATCTACTCGCTCGGGTGCGCGTTCTACCACGCCCTGACGGGCCGCCCGCCGGTGCCGGAAGGGACGGCCGCGAAGAAGTTACACGCACACGAACACGATTTCCCGACCGACCCCCGCGACCTGAACCCGGCCGTGTCCGACGGTCTGGCGATGGTGCTCGCCAAGATGATGGCGAAGCAACCAGGCCAGCGATACCAGACCCCGGCCGATCTCACCCACGACTTGACGCTCTTGCTGACGGCCACCAGCCCCACGGCAAGCAGCGGGGCAACCTACCCCTCCGGTCTGACGGCCCAACCGGCCGCCTTGCCGCTGACCGACACCCTGCCGCGGATGCCGTTGGTGTGGCTGACGGCCCTCGCTCTCGTCGCCGTGGCGTCGGTGCTGTACTTCGCGGGGAACCCCACGCCGCCTCAGTCGTTAGTGGCCCCGTGGCAAGAAACGGCCCCGAAGAAAATCGACCCGCCGGCCGTCCCGACTATCGTTCCGCCTGTGAACGTGGTGCCGCGGTCGAACCGCCTCAGCGACGCCCGCGGCCTCGCCGAGAGCCTGGCGCGTCAGGGCGAGAAGGCGTTGATTCAGTTGAAGCCGGGGACGGTGTACGACCTGACCTTGCTGCCGGACGGCATTCAGTTCACCGGCACCGATCTGGTCATCGAACCAGAACCGGGCACCTCGGATCGCTCCGAGTTCTCCCGGCCGGTCTTGCGACTCTTCGCCGTCCCGCCGGCGGATCGTGCCGCCCGGCCGGGCACGCTCGGCGTTCGCGGGGCGGCCCGATTCGCGATGCGGGGTATCGAGGTCCAGATCGTCGAACGCCCAACCGGCGGCGAGCAGTTGGAGGACGACCCGATCGGCTTGCTGCTGACCAACGTCGCCCGCACCGAGATCGACAACTGCCTGATCCGCACGCCGGCCGATTCGCGGAAGGGCCGCACAGTTGGGATCGCGGTCGAGCGGGAGGGCCGTATCAAGCCGGGCACGTTCGCTCTGCGGCACTCGGTCGTGGACGTGGGCGTTCCGGGGATCGGCCTGCGAATTGTCGAACGAACCGAGACGGACCTGTCTGACGTGGGCTTCGGCCCGCACCAGTCGGCCGTGCTGTGGGTAGACGCCGCCGAAGACCTCACGGCCGCGGCCGACGGCAAGCCGACGCTCACGATCCAGTCGTGTACGTTTATGCTGGACCGTGGCGGGGCGGCCCTCACGATTGACCAGCGGGCACTTTGCTCGGTCGCTCTCATCGCCAACGTGTTCGCAGATGTCTGCACTCACGACGACAAACCCACGATGCCGGGCGACGACCAGCGGGCCGCTCAGCCCGTCGTGCTGCGGGCCGACCCGTTACAAGACCTGTTCCGCGTGTACGCGCACGAGGGGCAGACGCCGAACGCGTGCTACCACGTCCTGCCGCCGGCCGGTGATGCCCGTGCGATCGTGCTCACCGCCCCGCCGTGGGCGGCGGCCGATCCGCGGTTGTTGCTCGTTTCGCCGAACCCGTGGCCGGCGTTCCAACTGAACCTGAACGAGAAGCGACTGCGGGTGAACCTGTCCCCGCATGTGCTCGGCATGGTCACGGCCGAACTGCCCGACCGGACGACACGGCCGATTTACGACGGGGTCTGGCCGCCCCCGAAGCCGTCGCTGCCGGTACGGGCGAAGGTGGGCCAGCGGGTCGTTCACCCCGACGCGGCCCCGGAAGACGCCAGCTCCCGCGTCTACCCAACCGTGGCAAAGGCCTACGAAGACCTGAAGCCGGGCGAGACACTGCTGATCGCGCAGAACGGCAAGGTGCCTGTGTCGTCGCTCCCGGAGAAGGCGTTGCGAGCGACGATTGCTCCGTTTGAGGGCTTCTCCCCGATCCTCGTGCCGAGCGAGGAGCCGTTCCGCCGCGCCGACGCGAGCCTGTTCCCTCTGGTGGATGGCGAACTGACCCTGGTCGGGTTGCACGTCCAACTCGCCGGCCGGTCGGCCGTCGTGACGATGGCCGGTGGTACGACCTGCACCGTGCGCGACTGCACAATCTTGTTGGAAGAGAAAGACGACGAGCCGGCGTCGCTCATCGTGATGACCGAGCCGACGCGGGAAATGAAAGTCGGAAAGGCCGACCCCGCGAACCCACGGATTCACATCGACAATACGCTTGTCCACGGCCGGGGCAAAGTCATGGTTTTGCGGGCACCACGGGCGTTCGAGTGGACGGCCGACAACGCCGCCTTCGCCCTGGAGGGCACGATTCTGCAAGCCGAAGCCGCCCTCCGCGAGGTGCCGCCCCCGCGGGCCACAATTAAGTGGAAGAACGTGACGGTCGCCACGACCGGCTCGCTAGTCGAACTCCGCGGCAACAGTCTCCGGGTTCTGGGCCTCGATGTGAGTTGCGATCGCTGCCTCCTGGCGAGTTGCACCCGCCGGCGAGCCGTCCCGCCGATGGTCCTCGTGCAGGATGCCGACGGGATGACCGACCCGTCCGCCACGCTGACCTGGCGGGGGGACAATGCGAACGTCTACGGCAATTACGACCCACTCCTTGAAGTCCGCGGCACTGGGGCCGTGCGCTCGGTCGAGTGGGACGCCACGAAGTGGCTCCGGTTCACCGGCGAGTCGGGGCGAGTGGGGGCGGTCAGGTTCGCCAGTCCGAACCTGTTGCCGGCGAAACTGCGGAATCTGAAGCCCGACGATTTGCGGGCGGAATTGGAGACGAGCGAACCCGGCGTCTGGCGGGCGGTCGATGCCGGGGCGGACCCGAGCAAACTGCCGAAAGTGGCCGAGAAACTGCCTTAACTTGGCATCCGTCCGCCTGCTCGCCGCGTTATAGTGGAGGATGTTTATTTCCCCGTTGATTCCCGTCTAAGGGCACGACATGGCACAGGCACTCGGCGAACTGGTCCCCGTGGGCGGCGGCGACGCCATCCCGCTCCTCAGCGAAGTCATGACCGTCGGCCGGCGGAAGTCCAACGACATTTGCCTCGACTTCGCCAACGTTTCCAGTCAGCACTGCGAGTTCACCTACAAGAGCGGCGTCTGGAACGTCCGCGATCTCCGCAGTCAGAACGGCACGAAGGTGAACGGAGAACGGATCACGCAAAAGCTGCTCAAGCCCGGCGACCTGGTGAACATCTCCAAGCATGAGTTCCGCATTGAGTACCACCTGTCGGCCGATGCCGCCAATCTGATCGCGAATTCCACCGAAGCGGTCGAAGACATTTTCTCTCAATCGCTCATGGAGAAGGCCGGCCTGACCAAGCCGAAAGGCTCGCGCGGCGACGACTGATCGCGTCGCGGAACCGGCGACGTGCGATCTTCACGCCGTCCGCACAACGGCTTCGTAGAATGTCCGGGAGATGCCACCCGGCTTGAGGAAACCATGCGCCGCACGATGTTGAAGTCGAAGATTCACCGGGCAATCGTGACCGAGACGAACCTCGACTACGAGGGCAGTCTGCTGATCGACACCGACCTGTTGAAGGCCGCGGACATCCTGCCGAACGAGCAAATTCACGTCTGGGACGTGACCTCGGGCAATCGGCTCATCACCTACGCTCTCGCCGGCGAGCCGGGCAGCGGCGTCGTGCAGGTGAACGGCGGCGGAGCGCACCTCATCAAGAAGGGCGACATCATCATCATCGCCACCTTCACCGAATTGAAAACGAAGGAAGCCAGGAAACACCGGCCCACCATCGTGTTCGTGAGCGAGACGAACCAACCGCGGCCCCATGCGGAACAGCAAACCATGCACGTCGAGGCAGTGGATGACGCCCCGCCCGCCCCCGAGCCACCGATCGCGAAAAGCCGAACTCGAAAAAAAGCTTAAAGTGCGACCGTGCGGGTTTTTCGGGCACTTCGTCTGTTACTGTTTGGCCAGAGTCTGTAGAATTTTCACTCTTCACCCCTGTGGTCCGGATCATTCGATCTGGCAGGGCTGAGGGTCCCTCTATGTATGTTGCTCGCCAGTCCGCGAACCCGCAGATTGGTCCGCCGTCCTTCCTACCCAAACTATGGTCAATCGTAACTTGATGCGTCAGTTCGACGCACCGCTCGAAGCCGAAGAACAAATTCAATCCGACTTTGAAGCCGAAATCGCGGAGTGGATTAAACAGTCCGACAAGGACTACGAAGCGAACAAGATCGTCACGGGCAAGGTCGTCGAGATTCGGGGAGAAGAAGTCGTCATCGAC
>JBBQCQ010000227.1:0-6363 GCA_038318835.1 Gemmatales bacterium
CGCCACGTTGAATTGCGTGACCACGGCGTCGAGCGACTTCTTCGCATCGTCGAGGGCTTTCACTTCGAGGTCGCTCTTTCGCACGGCCAGTTGTCGCTGGGCGGCACTGCGAACGGCCGACGAAATCAGGCTCTCGTTCACTGCCGGCAGTGGCGGGTTCTGCTGGTTCGCCGGCCAGGCCCAGGTTAGGACCGACACGTCGTTGAGTTGAAGCCCGATCGCGGTCTTGGCTTCGTTGTCGCGTGCATTGCCGAGAACGCCCTTGGTGGAGCCGGACCCGTTGATCGATTCCATCAGCCGCGTGTGCTTCTCGCGTAAGCCGGCCACGTCGGTGATGCCCGACTGGAACTTGGCCTTGTCGTCGGCCGTCGCGTTGCCGACGGCCACTTTGTACAGCAGGAGTTCTTCCTGAGCCTGGGCCTTGAGCTTGTCGGCAGCGGCCTTGTCGTCGGCGGCGGTCTTGGCGTCCGCGCGGGCCTTCTCGACGTCCTGCGACAGAGTGTAGGCGAAGATGCCGATGCCGAGTGTCGCGATGATGAAGAACACCATCGCGATGATGACCGGCAGTTTCGCTTCGTTGGACGGCTTGGCCATGGGGTACCTCGGCGGGAGACCGGGCCGGCGGTGCAGACGATCGCCCGGCCGCGAGACGTTAGGGGAATCTCAATCTTGAATCTAAACCCCACCCGAACGGCGTCAACCCGAATCGTTGCGGTGTCTGACAAAGCCGCGCGGATTGTAAGGACCGTACGAGTGGGACGGAATGTTCGAGGAAGGTGGCGCGTTCACGCCCTTGACAGTACCATCATACGCTCCGTAAACTTCTAACACACTGTCACGGTCTTCGTTGGTACGTCCCGCCCCGATTCCGCCCCCGCTGCTTTCCCTCCAACCTTCGGCGGCCCCGTGGTTCGCACTGCCCCTCCCCCGTCCGATTGCGAGCGCGTCTACCTGCTGGACGCCCACGGCCTCGTCTTCCAGATGTTCCACGGCATTCCATCGATGACTGCCCCGGATGGCCGACCCACAAACGCCGTGTTCGGCGTCACGCGGGCGATTATGAACCTGTACGAGCACGGGGCACAGTACCTCATTGCCGTGTTCGACCACAAAGATCCGACCTTCCGCGAAACGCTGGATGCGAACTACAAGGCCCACCGCCCGCCGCCGCCGGATGACCTGAAGCTGCAAGAGCCGATGATCCGCGAAGTGCTCTCGGCCTTTCGCGTGCCGACCGTCACGCTGCCCGGCTTCGAGGCCGACGACGCGATGGCCACCATCGCCGCCACCGCCGCCGAACGCGGCTGCGAAGTCTATCTGTGTACGGCCGACAAGGACTGCCGGCAGTTGCTCTCGGACAAGGTCAAGATTCTGAATCTACGCAAGGACGAAATCCTGGATGCGGCCAGCCTCCACGCCATCTGGGGCGTTCGGCCGAATCAGGTGATCGACTTCCAGTCGCTCGTCGGCGACGCCGTCGACAACATCCCCGGCGTGCCCGGGGTCGGCCCGAAGACGGCTACGAAGTGGCTGCAACAGTACGACACGCTCGACAACTTGATCGCCCACGCCGACGAGTTGGGCGGGCCAAAGGTGAAGGAAGCCTTCAAGACCGCGGTGGCCAACGGCGACCTGATGAAGAGTAAGGAACTCGTCACCCTCCGCACCGACGCCCCGGTGGAATTCGACTGGGAGAACTGGAAGCGACGCGAGTGGGACGGCCCGCGGCTCTTGGAACTGTTCCAGCAGTTCGACTTCAAGGGGTTCGCCAACCGCGTCCGCAGCACGCTCACCGAGGGCGGCCAACAGAAGAACGCGGCCATGCTCGAAAGCATCGGCGAAGCGAAGCCGACGAAGGCTGCGCCGAAGCCGAAGGCGGGGAAACCGGCCAAAGTTCTGACCGGCGCGACGCTGTTCGATCAGATCGAGACGGACGGCGACGTGCCGCCCCTACCGCCGAAGCCGGCCGACGATTGGAAAAGCGATTACAAGCTCGTCGCCACCGCGGCCGACTTCACCGCGTTCCTCGCGGAATTGAAAAAGCAAAAGCGGTTCGCCATCGACCTGGAGACGACGAGCCTCGACCCAATCTTGGCGGAGATCGTCGGCATCGCCGTGTCGTGGCAACCGGAGACCGGCTACTACCTCGCCGTTCGCGGCCCGACCGCCGACCCGAAGCTCGACCCGAAGGCCACCCTCGCGGCCCTCACTCCAATCCTCGAAGAACCGGCCGTAGCGAAGGTCAACCAGAACATCAAGTACGACCTGCTCGTGCTCCGCGCGAACGGCATCACGCTGCGCGGCATCGTCGGCGATTCGATGATCGCGCATTATCTCCTTCACGCCGGCGAGCGCACGCACAACCTCGACGACCTGACCCGCACGTACTTCGGCCATGAGAACATTTCGATCACGGAACTCATCGGCAAGGGGAAGAAGCAGATCACGATGGCCGAGGTGCCGGTGGCGAAGGCGTGCGCCTACGCGGCCGAGGACGCCGACGCGGCCATACGGTTGGCCGATGCGCTGGAGGCGGAACTGGTTCAGCAGAACTTGAAGAAGCTGTACGACGAGCTTGAGATTCCGCTGATCGACGTGCTGGCCGAAATGGAGTATCACGGCGTTCTCGTGGACGTGGAGATGCTCGCGAAGATCAGCACGCAGATGGACGCCCAACTTCGCGACCTGCAAGACGAGATTCACGCCCTGGCCGGCCGGCCGTTCAACATCGGCTCGCCAAAGCAACTGCGGGAAATCCTGTTCGACCAGATGAAACTGCCGGTGCAGAAACGGACCGGCACCACGAACGAGCCGAGCACCGATCAAGAATCGCTCGAACGCCTTGCGGCCCTCGGGCACGAGTTGCCGACGAAGATCACCGATCACCGCCAGATCGCGAAGCTGAAGGGCACCTACGTGGACGCCCTGCCGCTGCTCGTGAACCCAAAAACCGGCCGCGTTCACACGTCGTTCAACCAGACCGTCGCGAGCACCGGGCGGCTGAGTTCGTCCGACCCGAACTTGCAGAACATCCCGATGCGGACCGACCAGGGTCGGCAGATTCGTCAGGCGTTCATCCCGCACCCCGGCTGGCTGTTCCTCACGGCCGACTACTCGCAGATCGAACTGCGGCTACTCGCTCACTTCTGTGGCGACGACAACCTGCGCGAAGCCTTCGCAGCCGAGAAGGACGTCCACACCGCCGTCGCCGCCGAGATTTTCAAGGTGGCCGAGGCCGATGTGAGCGACGCTCAACGGCGGGTGGCGAAGACGGTCAACTTCGGCGTCCTGTACGGCATGAGCGCGGCCGGCCTGGCGGTGCGGCTGAAGATCGACCGCAAGGAGGCCGATGCGTTCATCACCGCGTACTTCGCCCGCTACCCGAAGGTGCTGGCGTACCAGGACAACCTGCTCGCGGAAGCCCACAAGACCGGCCGCGTGACGACGATGCTCGGCCGCTGGCGGACTTTCGACCCGACGGCCATCCGCCTGAACTCGACGTATCAGCAGCGGAACGGGGCCGAGCGCGAAGCGATTAACATGGAGATTCAAGGCTCGGCCGCCGACCTGATGAAGCTGGCCATGCTCGCCCTCTACCGCCGTGGCAAGGCCGAGAAGTGGCAAGCGAAGATGTTGTTGAGCGTCCACGACGAACTCGTCTTCGAGGTGCCGCCGGCGGAACTGAAGACGGTAGCCGCTGCCGTGCGGGAAGAGATGATCGGGGCGATGACGCTGACGGTGCCGCTGCGGGTGGATGTATCCGCCGGCCCCAACTGGCTCGACGGGGAGGACGTGTGATGCCAACAGAACTCTCGGCCGTGGCGATCGAGTACCCGAGCAGCGACGGTGAACCGATGGCCGAAACCCAGATTCACGCCGACGCGATGATCTTCTTGCACCAGGCACTGCAAGACTTCTTCGCCGGCCGGCCGGACGTGTTCTGGTACTGGGAAGAGGAGAACAACAACGCCCGAACCGCTCCCGACGTGATCGTCGTGCCCGGCGTCGAACCTCGGGACCGGCGGTCATTCTTCTCATGGGAAGAGGACGGCCCTATTCCCGCCGTCGTGTTTGAAATGGCGTCCGAAGGCACGTATCGGGACGACGAGGGAAAAACACTGCTCCTTTACGAACAGATCGGCGTGCCTGAGTACTTCTTGTTCGACCCGGAAGTGGCTTACCTGAGGACTCAATTGAAAGGTTATCGCCTCAACGGCGGAACCTACCGTCGAATCCGCCGCACGAGTGGGGAACTCGAAAGTCTGCTCGGCTTCCGGCCCCGGGCCGAGGGGCAGATGATTCGTGTTTACGACGCGAATGGCACCCCCCTTCCTACTCTGCTTGAACGGGCCGACGCCCAGCAACAACGGGCCGATCAACTCCCAGCCGAGATCGAACGACCGAAAACCCTCCTGCAAAAACGCGGCGAGTGCCCGTCGTGAAAAAGCTCACCATCGGCCTGATTGGCGCGATCGGCGCGGGCAAGAGTGCCGCCGCGGCCATCCTCGCCCGCCTCGGCGGGGCGGTGGTCGATGCCGACGCCGTCGGGCACGCGGCCCTGGAACTGCCGGCCGTTCGCGAGAAACTTGCCGCCCGGTGGGGAAACGTGCTCAAGCCAGACGGCTGCGTGGATCGGCGGAAGATCGCGGCCATCGTCTTCCACGACCTGGCCGAACGAAAGGCGCTGGAGGCGATCGTTTACCCCGACATCCGCCGGCTGTGCGAAGAAGCGATGGCCGCCGCGCAAGCCGACCCGACGAAACAGTTCGTCGTGCTGGACGCGGCCGTGCTGATCGAGGCTGGGTGGAAGGATGTTTGTGATAAGCTGATGTACATCGACGCCCCCCGCGACGTGCGCCTGGCCCGCGTGGCCGCCCGCAGTGGGTGGACGCCCGCCGAGTTAACGGCCCGCGAGGCGGCCCAAATGCCGTCCGACGACAAGAACAAGCACGCCCATGTCATCTTGACCAACGCGACGACCCGCGACGACCTGGCCGCCGAGATCGAGCGCACCCTGCGCGACTGGACCGCCTGACCTGCACCATGTCTTTCACTGCTATGAGGGGCTACGATGGCCGACACGACCTCCGACCCGAAACTCGCCCGCGGTCGCCCACGGCCACCCGCGGCCGACGACGATTCCCACAGCTTCGGGGCGGGCATTGTCGAGGAACTCACCCCGCCACCCGCCGCCAAGCCCGCGCCGCAGTTCGAGCGTGGCTTCGACGCCGAGACGAACAGCCGATACGAGGAGATCAAACGCGGGAACACGTTCATCACGCAACTTCAACAGATGACGCTCGCGCAGCTCCAGCAGAACGCCCGCGACGATAACATCCCGCGCGATGAGTGGGGCGGCCTCAAGAAGCAAGACCTCATCTTCCGCATCCTGAAAGAGCGGGTGAAGCAGAACGGCCTGATGTTCGGCGAGGGCACCCTTGAAGTGCTACCCGACGGCTTCGGCTTTCTCCGCAGCCCGGATTACAACTACCTGCCCTGCCCCGACGACATCTACATCAGCCCGAGCCAGATTCGGCGGTTCGGCTTGCGCTCCGGGTCGGTCGTGTCCGGCCAGATTCGCCCACCGAAGGAGGCCGAACGCTACTTCGCGCTCCTGCGTGTGGAGGCGATCAACTACCAGGACCCAGAACTGCTTACACAGAAGGCCGTGTTCGGCGACCTGACGCCGTCCCACCCCGACAAGCGGCTGAAGTTGGAGACGACTTCCGACGAAATGTCCACGCGGATCATCGACCTCATCACGCCGATCGGCAAGGGGCAACGCGGCCTGATCGTCGCCCCGCCGCGGACGGGCAAGACGGTGCTGCTCCAGAAGATGGCGAACGCCATCATCGAGAACCACCCGGAGTGTTACGTCATCGTTCTGCTCATCGACGAGCGGCCGGAGGAAGTGACGGAGATGATCCGCAGCGTGAAGGGGCCGCGCGTGGAGGTGATCGCCTCGACGTTCGATGAGCCAATGGAACGGCACATCGTCGTCGCCGAGATGGTGATAGAAAAGGCCCGCCGGCTCGTCGAGTACGGCACCGACGTGGTGATCTTTCTGGACAGCATCACACGGCTCGGCCGGGCGTACAACAACGCCGAAACGGGGTCCGGCAAGATTTTGTCTGGCGGCCTGGACGCCTCCGCGTTGCAGAAGCCGAAGCGGTTCTTCGGCGCGGCCCGCAACCTCCTCGAAGGCGGCAGCCTGACGATCCTCGCGACGGCTCTGATCGACACCGGCTCGAAGATGGACGACGTGATCTTCGAAGAGTTCAAGGGCACCGGCAACATGGAAGTCCACCTCGACCGCCGCCTGATGGATCGCCGCACCTACCCGTGTGTGGACGTGAACGCTTC
>JBBQCQ010000228.1:0-6357 GCA_038318835.1 Gemmatales bacterium
CAACCGTTCCGGCCGGGCGGGCCGTGGCCGGTGGAAGACCCGGAGTTGAAGACCGCCCGGCAGGCGAGCGACCGGTTCGAGCTGGGCCGGAACTTCGCCAACAAGCTCTGGAACGCGACCCGGTTCATCCTCATGAACCTCGAGGGGTATTCGCCCGCTGCCATCGAACCCGCGACGCTCACCGTCGAAGACCGCTGGATTCTCAGCCGGCTGGCGACGACCGCGAAGGCGGTGACGGAATCGCTGACCGCGTACCGCTTTAGCGAAGTGTCGCGGCTGATCTACGACTTCGCGTGGAACGAGTTCTGCGACTGGTACATCGAGATGAGCAAGGGCCGTCGCACCGACCCGGTGTGCCAGCGCGTGCTCGTCGGCGTCCTCGATGGCATCGTGCGGCTGATTCAGCCGGTGATGCCGTTCCTGGCCGAGTCGCTGTGGCACGCCCTGAATGAAGCCGCCCCGACCCGCGGGCTGTTCAAGGTAAAACCGGCGGTGGAAAGCGTGTGCATCGCGGCATGGCCGGACGATCTCGATTCGCTGATCGACGACACGACGGAGGGCAGCATCGCCCGGATGCAAGAACTCGTCCGCGGCGTGCGCGAGATTCGTAACCGCTACATCCTCGACAAGACGCCGCTGGACCTGAGCGTGAAGTGCAACAACGCCGTCGCGGCCGACTTCAACGCGCTCGCGCCGTTCATCAAACTCCTCGGCGGCATCACAACCTTCGCTTGCGGCCCGACGGTGGCGAAGCCGAAACAGGCCGGCTCGATCCTGCACGGCCAATTCGAGGGCTACGTGAACCTCGCCGGCCTGATCGACGTGCCGGCCGAACTGAAGCGGTTGGAGAAGCAAATCGCCGACAAGAAGAAGATGCTCGACGGCATCCTGGGCAAGCTGAACAACGCCGGGTTTCTGGCGAAGGCCGCCCCAGAACAGGTGCAGGAGACTCGCGACAAGGCCGCCGAGTTGGAGTCGCAGATTCGGACGATGGATGCGAATGAGGCGGAGTTGAAGGCAATTTAAGTGGAGATGGGCGAAAGCCCACCCGTCGCGACGGGTGGGCTTTCGCCCTCAGTCGATCACCCCCAGCGGCAGCAGCGCCGATTGTGCTCGCTGGAAGTTCACATCCAGAGTCAGCGCGTCCTCAACGCGGAACACGCCCGTTCGCGTCCGCTGGAGCGTTTGCACCAGGCCGCCGCACGACAGCTTCTCGCCCAAGTCGCGAGCAATGCTGCGGATGTACGTGCCCTTGCCACAGTCGATTTCCAAATCGAGGTGTGGCCACTCGTAGCCCAGGAGGTGGATGGCGTCCACACGGACCGGACGGGCCGTCATCTTCACGTCCTCGCCTCGGCGAACGAGGTCGTAGGCACGCTGGCCGTCGATCTTCAGGGCCGACACGGCCGGCGGCACTTGCTGAATCTCGCCGACGAACTGCGGCAGCAGTTCGCGAATGGCCGCTTCTGTCGGCACTCCGCCCGCCGCCATCGGCGTCAGCGTACCGTCGGCGTCGTCGGTCGTGCTGGTGAAGCCGAGCAGCACGCGCGTGCGGTAGGTCTTGCCCATCGCCTGCACCCGTTCGACACACTTTGTGGCCGCGCCGACGCACAGCACCAGCACGCCGGTCGCCAGCGGGTCGAGGGTGCCGGCGTGGCCGATCTTGGTCTTGCGTGGGAACCATTGTTGAGCGCGGTTGACCACGTCCCGCGAGGTCATGCCGGCGGGCTTGTCGATCACCAGGAAGCCGTTCATGAGTTACTTCTTCCGAAGGGCCTTGTCCGCGATGTCGGTCCGGTAGTGGGCACCGGGGAATGTGATGAGCTTTACCGCCTCGTAGGCCTTTGCCTTCGCCGCTGCCAGGTCGTCGCCGAGGGCCGTCACGGCCAGCACCCGGCCGCCATCGGTCACGACCCGCTCGTTCTTGTGCGTGGTGCCGGCGTGGAACACCTTCACGTCCTTCAGTTCGGCCGCTTCTTCCAGGCCCAGGATGAGCTTGCCGGTGTCGTACTTGCCGGGGTAGCCGCCGCTGCACATCACCACGCACACGGCCGGCCGCGGGTCAAATTCGAGTTTACCGTCCTCGAAGTCGGTGAGGTTCTCGTCGGCGACCGCTTCCAGCAAATCGAGGAGGTCGGTCTTCAGCCGCATGAGGATCACCTGCGTTTCGGGGTCGCCGAACCGGCAGTTATACTCCAGCACCCGCGGTCCCTGATTCGTGAGCATTAGCCCGGCGAAGAGAACACCGTTGAATGGGAAGCGTTCGTTCTTGAACCCGCGTTTCATGGCGTGGACCGTCGGCACAAGGACGCTCGCCTCGATGTCGGCGACCAGTTCCGGCGTGCCGACCGGGGCGGGGCAGTAGGTGCCCATGCCGCCGGTATTCGGCCCCTTGTCGCCGTCGAAGACGGGCTTGTGGTCCTGCGTCGGCGGCAGCGGCAGGATCACCCGCCCAGCCACCAGCGCGAGCATCGACAGTTCCTCGCCGTCGAGCCGCTTCTCCACGACGATCCGCCGGCCGGCCTTCGGGCCGAACTCTTCCTTCACCATGATGCGGTCGACGGCCTTCATCGCCTCGTTCTGGTCCTTGCACACGACCACACCCTTGCCGGCCGCGAGGCCGTCGGCCTTCACCACCACGGGGTAGTCGCGGCTTTCGATGTACGTGCGGGCGGCGGCTGGGTGGTCGAAGACGCGGAACTCGGCCGTTGGCACGTCGGCGTGCCGCATGATTTCCTTCGCGAAGACTTTGCTTGCCTCGATCCGGGCGGCTTCCTTCGATGGGCCGAAGACCTTGAAGCCGCGGCCGCGGAAGAAGTCGGCGCAGCCGTTGGCCAGTGGTTCCTCCGGGCCGATGATGACGAGGGTGACGCCCTCCTTCGTCGCGGTGCGGGCGACGCGGTCCCAGAGGTTCGGGTCGGTCCCATCGAAGGGGATGTTCACGCCGTCGAGGGCGGTCCCGGCGTTGCCCGGCGAGCAGAAGATTTTGCCCGCCCGTGGCGACTGCGCCAGCTTCCACACGATGGCGTGCTCGCGGCCGCCCTTGCCGATGACCAGGATGTTCGTTTTCATGCTGCGGCTGTTTTATGAAATACGAAAGCCCGGCGACGGACGTCGCCGGGCTTTCCGCGGTGGGTTCGGGCGTTACTTCTTGATCTCTTTCACTGCGATCTTTTTGAAGCTCATGATCGAGCCGGGGTCGTGTGCTTGCAGGGCGAAGTGGCCCTTCGTGAAGTACTTGTCGCCGGGGATCGTGTAGTCCACCATCGTCTTGCCGTTGGTCATGATCGTGATCTTCGGCCCGACCGCGATGACTTCCTGCGTGAACCATTCGTCGGGATTGTGGTTGGCCTTCCGGACCAGGTGTTTTTCGTCCCGGTCGATGCCGTTGGCGGGGTAGAGGCTGCCGGACTTCACGGCATCGCCGTGCGTGGCGTTGATCTGGATTTCGTACCCCTTCGGGAAGCCAGGGCCGAACTCGGTGCGGATGTACTGACCGCTATTCCCCTTGTCGTTGATCTTGGCTTCGATGCGGTACTCGAAGTCGGTGTAGTCGCCGCGCTCGCTGAACAGGTGGCTGGCCGGTCCGCCGCCGACGATGGCGCCGTCCTTGATCTGCCAGAGAGTGATCTCCTTGCCCGGCGTCTCGGTGCCGTCCTTCGCCTTCTTGGGCTTGGTCTTGCCGACGAAGGCGATGATCTTGCCCTCGTCGTTCTTCTGTTCCGTCACCGACTCGAACTCGCCGCTCGGCGGGTTGACCATCTTCCAACCGGTGAAGTCCTTGCCGTTGAACAGCTGCACCCAGCCGTCGTCGTCCTTCTTGTCTTCGGCCACAGCCGATGGGGCGAACGATGCGCCGATGCCCACGCACAGGCCGAAAAGCAGTTTTTTCATGCTCAACATCTGGCTCTCCCGAGAGGTTCGTATCTCGCAGCCGACCGGCGGCCACATGAGACGAAGTCTAGAAAATCGTATCTACCGGCTCATGTGTTGCCAGAAGCAATTCCTAAAGTCGGCACAACCTGTGCGGGTGAAGTTGGAAAAATCCGCCCATATCGCCCAGTTTGAGTTGTCACCCCACGCAAGAATGTCTAAGCTTCTCGGAACTACTGATTTTGCGAAGCTTAGGAAATCTAAGCTGATTGGGTCTGTCAGGGAGGACAGGGAGTTTTTTCGCCCAGGCCAGTGTGGTGCGGGCCAGTCCTTTTCCCCCCCGTTTCGTGGAGTCCCAGATGAAGCGTCGAGTTTATGTAGCCGCCATCGTCGGCGCGGCAGCGTGGCTGGCCTCAACCCCTAGCCAATCGCTCGCCTTCGGTGGCCGTAAGGCAAAAGCATCTTGCGCGACTCCGGTCGCCACGGCGTGCGAGCCGGCGGCCCCCGCCTGTGGCGGGTGTGACAGCGCCCCGGTTATGGCCGCCCCGTGCGGCGATGCCGCGGCCCCGTGCGGTGCCGCCGCCGCCCCGGCCATGACCACCCAAGTCGTGACGAAGTACCGAGCGGAAACCCGCACCCGCCAGGTCCCCGTCCAGGTCAGCAAGCCCGTCACCAAGGCCGAGAAGTATTCGTACACCGAACAAGTTCCGGTGACGACCAACGAAACCCGGAAGGTCGTGGAGCACAAGCAGGTCGTGGTTGCCGAACCGTACTCCTACCAGGTCAGCAAGTGCGTGACCGTGAGCGAACCGCGGACGGTGACCGTCAACAAGCAAGTGTGGGCGGACGAGCCGTACACGTACACGGTGTCGGTGCCCGTCACGACGATGACCACCGAAACCCGCACCCGTAACGTGTGCGTGCCCCGGTCGATCACCGAAACCGTCCCGTACACGCACATGGTCCGCGTTGCCGTCGCCCCGGCCGGTTGTGGGACCGTGGCCCCGTCGGGCTGTGGCCCCGTGGCCTCGCCGTGCGGCGTGCCGGCCCCGGCCGCTGGTTGCGGTGGGTGCTCGACCCCGGCCCCGGCCTACACGTGCCAAGCCGTGACCGAGATGAAGTCGATCACGAAGACCGTGTACGAACAGCACGCCCAACCGTACACCGTGACCGTCCCGGTGACGACCATGACGACGGAAACGAAGACCGGCACCCGCAAGGTGTGCAAGGTCGTCTCCGAGCAACAGGAAGTCACCACCCCGGTGACGACCATGACGACGGAAACGAAGACCGGCACCCGCAAGGTGTGCAAGGTGGTCTCCGAGCAGCAGGAAGTCACCACCCCGGTGACGACCATGACGACGCAGACCCAAACGGCCACCCGTAAGGTGTGCAAGGTTGTCTCCGAGCAGCGCGAAGTCACCACGCCGGTGACGACGATGACCACGCAAACCCAGACCGGCACCCGTAAGGTTTGCAAGGTTGTCTCCGAGCAACAAGAAGTCACCACGCCGGTGACGACGATGACCACGCAAACCCAAACGGCCACCCGTAAGGTCTGCAAGATCGTCCCGGAAACCCGCGAAGTCACCACCCCGGTGACGACCTACACAACCCAAACAAAGACGGCCAACCGTCAAGTGGCCAAGATCGTCTCCGAACAGAAGACGGTCAACGTGTCGGTCAACAAGATGGTCGCCGAGACGGTCAACGCCACCCGTCAGGTGTGCAAGATTGTTGCGGAAGAGAAGACCATCACCGTCCCGGTTACAACGTACAAGGCCGTGACGAAGGAAGGCACCCGCAACGTCGTGTCGTACGAAACCGTCACCGAAATGAAGACCGAAACGTATGTCGAATCGGTCCCGTACCAGGAAACGATCCAAGTCCCGATGACCTCGCCTTGCGGCGCTCCGGCCGGCGACTGCGGCAGTTCCACGAGCGGCTACGGCATGTCGATGGAAGCCTCATGCGGTGCACCGGCTTCGAGCTGTGGCACGGCGGCGGCGACCTGCGGCAAGAGCCGCGGCGGCTTCCTGAAGGGCCTCTTCGGCCGGTGCAAGTAACGATTCTTGATCGTCAACCCCGCGCCCGCGAACTTCGGTTCGCGGGCGTTTTTGTTTATCCGCCCGCCACCCGACCGCGGAGGCCGGCCACTTCGCTACGCAAGGCGGCGATCTCCTCGAACGCGCGGTTCAGTCGCTCCTGAACGTCGGCCAGTTGGTCGGCCGTGGCTCCGCTGCTTCGCGTTGCCGGTCCGGCTCCGCCGAACAGGGATCGGGCAGCTTCCAACTCTTCGGTTGGGTGAAAGCCGTGGGTCAGCACGCACCCACGGCGGTCGGTCGGCGTGAGGTAGACCACCAGACCGCGGTCGCTCAGTGGCTTCAAAATCGCCTTCAAGGCGTCCAGGTCGGCGATGTCGTCCATGCGGGCGACACGGCCGCGAAGATCGCCCTCCGACTGCGGCCCGCGGAGCAGGAGTTC
>JBBQCQ010000229.1:0-6311 GCA_038318835.1 Gemmatales bacterium
GATACTTCTTGGCGATGCTCACCACGAGCCGCAGGTTGCCGCCGGAGAGTTCGCGCTTCGCCATCTCGTACTCGGCGAACCGCTGCTTCATAATCTGCACGCGGCGGCGAAGGCCGGATGGCTCTTCGAGCGTAATCAGCATCAAGTCCTGTAGCTCCTTCTCCAGGTTGGCCCGCTCTTCCTTGACGGCGCGGTTGCCCTTCATGCCGTTGACTTGCTCTTCGAGTTCGTCCATCCGCTCGCTGATCTGCTCGAGCTTCTTCATGAGCGGTTGCACTTTTTGCGTGCGGATCGACAGTTCCTCGACCAGCGTCACGGTCTTCCGTCGGCGACTCTTCAGGCGGTCGCGGATCGGCTCCTTCTCGCCCTCGGGTGTTCGCTCGTCGGTGAGGCGGTTGAAGTCGTCGACGTTCACTTCCATGAGCGGTTCGAGCGTCCGCAGGTTGTGCGGCATCCGCTGGAGGATTTTGTCTTTCTCCAGGTTCTCGGTCTGGCTCACCTTGATCGTTCGGTCGAACGGCAGGTCGCCGGTCTGCACGCGCTTGAGCGTCTCGAAGACGTTGCGGAGGGCGTAGTCGCACTCCAGCACCTTGCGGCGGAAGCGGCGGCGGGTGACTTCGATCTTCTGGGCGAGCGAGATTTCGAGGCGGCGGTCGAGCAGCGGGATTTCGCCCATCTGCGTGAGGTACATCCGCACCGGGTCGTCGATGTGTCGGCCGTCGCCTTCATTGTCGGAGAAGAGGGCTTCCTCTTCGGCCAGGATGGCCGCATCGGGCACGGCCCCGGCCGTCGTCTCCTCGGCGTCCTCCGGGTCGATGACGTTGATGCCGTTATTTTCGAGTTGTTCGAGGATGTCTTCGAGCCGCCCAGACTCGGAAGTGCCTTCGGGCAGGGCCAGATTCACCTCGTCGAAGGTGAGCGAGCCGCTCTGCTTGCCGCGCTCGATGAGGGTCTTGAGAACGTCGTCCACGGTCTTTACGTCCATCCGAAATCTCCCGTGCCTGTGGGCCGCCACATGTACCCGCGTGGCGGATGGAACGGTAACGAGACGATGCGACCGAAGGTGGTCACACGCCGGCGATCCATCGCCGGCCTTTCACATCAATCAACCCGCCTCTTTCGTTCGGCCGTGTAGCCGGCGAAGGAGGTCGAGGGCGGCGGCGTCATCCGTGCCGACTCCGCCGAGTTGTTCCTTGAGCGACTTCTTTTCGACGTCCGTCTTCAACTTCGCGAACCCGTCGAAGACCTTGTTAAGGTACGACGGCCGGTCCGAAATACTACGCCCCCGGTCCTGCAGATTCATGGCGTGGGTAGCCAAGTCTGGGCGGTCGATCAGCCGCACGCGGAGGTTGTCAAGTTCCGGCGGGATGCCTTGCTCGTGCAGGGCGTACAGCTCGATCAGCATCCGCTTCAGCCCGCTGTGCGTCAGCCCATCGGCCGGAATTCGCGTGTGGGCCACTCGTACCAGTTCCGGTTCCGCCAGGAGAATCTGGACGAGTTGACTCTCCAGGATCGGGGCCGGTCCCGCAACCTTCGCCGGCGGTGCATTAGATATAACAGGTCGGCCGCCCGAATTCAGGGGCACTTCTGGGGGCCGCGAATTTTCCCGCTGTTCCTTCCGCCGCCGCTCCAGTTGCAGTTCCTTCAACCGCCCGCGAACGGACCGGAGTTCGACGCCCAACCGCTGGGCGAGGCGCGTCAGGATTAACTCTTGCTTCAGTTGCGCGGCCTGGCTCGGCACTGGCGGGGCGAGCGCGATGATGCCGAGGATGGTGTCGAGCATTCGGCGGATGCCATCGACGGTGCCGTGCTCCGCCTTCGCGAAGAGTTGGTTCAGCTTGAAGTCGAGGGCGTCCACCGCATCAGCGAGCGCCTGGCGGAACACGTCCGGGCCGTCCGGCCGCGCGAGCAAGTCGGCGGGGTCCAACCCGTCGGGCAGTGTCGCGACGGCGAGTTCCACATCCTGACTGACAAAGATTTCGAGGGCACGATCGACGCCGGTGTTGCCGCCGTCGTCGGCGTCGAAGACCAGCACGATCTTGCGGACGTGGCGAACGAGTTGCGCGACGTGCCGGGCGTTCAAAGCGGTGCCCATCGTGGCGACGACGTTGGCGATGCCACTCTGGTGGGCCATCATCACGTCGGTGTAGCCCTCGACCACCGCGAGGAACCCGGCCGCACTGCCGGCGTGGCGGGCCGCGTCGATGCCGTAGAGTTGTTCCTGCTTCTTGAAGAGGAGCGTTTCGGGCGAGTTGTAATACTTCGGCCCGCGGGCGGCGTAAGGCGAATCGGGCATGATCCGTCCGCCGAACCCGACGACCCGGCTCTGAGCGTCGCGAATCGGGAACATCACGCGGTCGCGGAAGCGGTCGTAGAACCCGCGGCCCTCATCGCGGGCGGCGATCAGGCCGACTTCCACGAGCAGTTCCGGCGGCACGCCATCGACCTGGGCCTGCTTCACCAGCCACTCGCCGTCGATGGGGGCGAAGCCGAGGCCGAACTGCCGCACGCTGGGTCCGGCCAGATGCCGTTCGCCGAGGTACTTGCGGGCCGACTGCGCGTCGGGCGAGTCCAACAGGAACTGCTGATACTGCGACTGTGCCCACTTCATCGCGTCGAACAGGCGGAACTTGTGCGTGTCCTGCGGCGAGGCGGTCGCGTCTTCGGTCGGGATGCCGGCCCGGCGGGCGAGGATTTGCATCGCTTCGAGGAAGCCGACCTTGTCGTACTTCTCCACGAACGTGAAAACATCGCCCTTCGCGCCGCACGCCCAGCAATGGAAGTTCTGCCACTTGCGGTCGATTTGCAGCGATGGCCGGGTGTCGTTGTGGAAAGGGCAGACGCACTTGTACGCCTTGCCGACCTGTTGCACGGGCAAATAGCCGGAGATGACATCGAGAATGTCACTCGCGGCCTTCACCTGCGTCTTCAGTTCCACCAGGTCGCGGGGCACGGGGCACCTACTCGTCGGTTTCCATCCGCAGTTCCAGAACGACACGCAACTTCGTCGGCCGCACAAGGGGTGTGACGGGTGCCGTGGGGAAGTCGGCAGCGTGTCGGACGAATTCGGAAAATCTCTCAGTATCAGTTGAGAGGACCGCGGGACGCGATCACAAGAGGCACCAATCCATTGGTGTTGGGAGAATTATAAACAGTTCGGGGGAGCCGTCAAGTTGGGCAGCCTCGGCCCAATCAATCGCGTAATGAGAATCTACATCACGGGCGAGGCTCCTGCGGCCGCGTGGTGGGTGGATTCCTCACGAAAGCACACTGCGTTTCCGCGCAGGGCGGCGTGGCAGGATCAACCGGCAGTGAACTTTCCCCCGACGACGCGCCCGCTATGTTGAGAGAGAATCCGGCTCGCCCGTCTGCCGAGACCTCCGTCATGAACCCGCTCGCACAAGCCGACCCGCTCCCGCCCGAACCGGAACCGCTGCCGCCGCTTCAACAACCCGCGGCCGGGGCCGTGGTGCCGCAACCACTTCCCCCCCTGGGCGGCAACAAGGCGCAGGCTCGCCAGGACTTGATCTTCAACATGATCCTGCTGGGGTTGGCAATACTTGGGGTGGCGATGATCTTCACCCTTCTGAAATACTGGACCCGCAGGCAGACCGAGGATTGCGACACGACCAGCCTCGGCTCGTTCCGCGACATGTACGAGAACGGCGAACTCTCGGAGGACGAGTACGATCAGATTCGCGCCAAGATGGCCACGAAGTTGAAGGGGAAACTCGGCATCCCGCCGTCGGTCCCGCCGCCGCCGAAACCGGATGTCGGTCGAACCGAGCCGCCACCCCCACCCGAAAGTGCGGGTTGAAAATATTACACAGTCCTGTGAACCGGAACGAGGAGTACAATCGGCAGACCTGATGGTTCACGACCGTCAGGTCGGGCCAAACTGGCACAATCGCTGTTCGGGCCGAAAGACCACGCGATATAGTTCACGCACCTTCGACCGCGAAGGCCGAACGCGACGACAAACTTAACCCGAAAAACAATTCTTCTCTCATGAGGCGTCGATGGCAGATCGTACATCCGGTGAAGGCGGCAGCCGCCGGCCAACCAGTTCTACCGGGCGGAATCGCAACGCGTACTGCTCGTTCTGCCGCCGCAGTCACCGCGACGTCGGGCCACTCGTCGAAGGCCCCGGCGACGTGTACATCTGCGGCGAGTGCATCGAGCTGTGCCAGTCGATCATCGAGCAAGAGAAGAAGCGCCGCGGCAGTGGCAAGACGGCGGCCGTCAGCACGCCCACCCCGCGCTCGCTGAAGGAAAAGCTCGACCAGTACATCATCGGCCAGAATCGCGCGAAGAAGACGCTGTCGGTGGCTGTCCACAACCACTACAAGCGACTCGCCCACACCGACGGCGGCCGCAACGATGTGGAGATCGAAAAGAGCAACATCCTGCTCGTCGGCCCGACCGGCAGCGGCAAAACGCTTGCGGCTCGCACGCTCGCCAAGATTCTCGATGTGCCCTTCGCCATCGGCGACGCGACCACGCTGACCGAAGACGGGTACGTTGGCGAAGACGTCGAAAACCTCCTGCTGAAGTTGCTGCACGCCGCCGATTTCGACGTGGAAGCGGCCCAGCGCGGGATCGTGTACATCGACGAGATCGACAAGATCGCGAAGACCAGCCAGAACGTGAGCATCACCCGCGACGTGTCCGGCGAGGGGGTGCAACAAGCCCTTCTGAAGATGCTCGAAGGGACGGTGTCCAACGTGCCGCCGCAAGGGGGCCGCAAGCACCCGGAGCAGCAGTACATTCAGATCGACACGTCGAACATCTTGTTCATCTGCGGAGGGACGTTCGTCGGCCTGACCGACATCATCAGCAAGCGGATCGGCCGCAAGATGATCGGCTTCGGGGCGAGTGCCGACCGCAAGGAAGAGAACGAGGCCCACTTGCTGAACCAGGTCATCGCCGACGACCTCATCGAGTTCGGCATGATCCCGGAGTTCGTCGGTCGTCTGCCGGTGTTGGCCCCGCTCGACCCGCTGGACGAGGAAGCCCTCATCAAGATTCTGACCGAGCCGAAGAACGCCCTGGTGCGACAGTACCAGAAACTGTTCGAGATGGAAGGAGCGAGCATCGAGTTCGAGACGGGCGCACTCCGCGAAATCGCGAAGCTGGCGAAGGCCCGCGACACGGGTGCCCGCGGCCTGCGTGCGATCGTGGAAGACCTGATGGTGGACGTGATGTACGAACTGCCCGACCTGGAACACAAGGGCACGCATGTGGTCACGGCCGAGGTGGTCCGCGGCACCCGTCGGTTGTCCGAGAAGAAGCCCGGCAAGAAGAGCGCCTAGTCAGGACTTGGCGAGAAAATCTCGATCCGGCGGAGAAATCCGCCGGATTTTTGTTTGAACGACTTAACGTGGTCGATAGCATTTTGGCTATCCGCCCTCCTTCGTGAACGAGTCCGATGTCGTCTGAACTCCTCGTTGCCTTGGCCCCACTGCTCGACCGCCTGCAAGTGATGGTGAAGGCCGATCCGAAACTCCGACAAGAGATTTTCGCCATCGGACATGCGCTGTGTCAGTGGTCGGACAGCACCAATCGCCGCGAAGAACCCCGGCCGAGCGTGGTTCCTTCCCCATCATTCGGCACGCCGCTCCCGTTCGCAACCCCGCTCACCACCAGCCGGCGGACCGACGAATCGCCTCCGCCCGGCCCCGACGACGTGGGCTGGATGCCCCAGGAACCGGCCATCATCGCGGCCCGCTGTCGGGCGAAGGGCGAAGCCGCGAAGCTGCTCGCGAAACGGTACACGAACACCCTCGACGAGGTTCCGTTCGCGAAGGCCGCAGTCGAAGTGCGGGCCGCGGCCGACAAACTGCCGAAGTGTACCCTCTGGATGCTCGACATGCTGTCGCTCACGAAAGCGGCGGCCGTGTGGGAAGACTTGGTCGGCGGATACACCGCCGCGGCCCTGGCTGCGGAACTGGTACAAGCGGTCACGGACCCCACGATGAAGGTCGAGGCCGAGTTGGTCCTGCCGGCTCTGAACCTGGCAGCCGAGGCGCAGTCGCTGTTGTTCTCAGCCGTCATCGATACCGGCAACCCGAGGCCCGACGCCGACCAGATTCAGTTGTACGTGACCGTCCGCGAGTGTGCCGCCGCCCGTGGCATTTACATTCACCGATACTTGCGGCGCGAAGACCGCGTCGATCCGCGATCGTGGCCGGGCTTGCTCAAACGCATCACGACCGCCATCGAGCCGTTCGCCACCTCGAAGAAGCAATCGACGGGCGCGAAGAAGGTGCTCGCGAACCTGCGATTCAAGCTGAAAAAAGCCGTGACCGACG
>JBBQCQ010000230.1:0-6303 GCA_038318835.1 Gemmatales bacterium
GGTCTCACACTCACGCAGGCGGCGTACTTCCCGCTGGCGCTTTTGCTCATCCGCCGCCTCGATCGCGTCGGCCGGCCGCCGCTCGGCCTGACGACGGCCATTGTGTGGGTCGCGCTCGAATTCTTCCGGGCGCACTTCCCCGTCGGTTTCCAGTTCCTCAAGCCGCTCGGCCTGCACCAACTCATCGGCTTCGCGTGGTACTACCTCGGCCACACGCAGCACGATTACCCGGCCATGATTCAAGTCGCAGACCTCGGCGGCGTCTGGCTCGTCACCTTCATGCTGGCTATCGCCAACGGCACCGTCGCCGAGTGGCTGATCCGCTTCCCCAGCACTCGCAAGCTCCTGAAGTGGCAGCCCGAACACCGGCTCGGCTTCTTCCGCGAGATGTGGGCCGCATCGCTGGCCGTGCTCGCGTTCGCGGTGGTGTACGGCTACGGCATGTTCCGCCTCACGCACAGTGACTTCGCGAAGGGGCCAATGGTCTCCGCGCTTCAGGCCGACTTCGCCCAGGACGTGAAGACCGACCAGCAAGACCGGCTGTTCACGCAGTACGACAACCTCTGCTCGAATGCCGCGAGGCGGGCCGACCTGGTGGTGTGGCCGGAGACGTGCTACCCCTACGACTGGACCGCCGTGAAGGGCAAACCCGCCGGCCCGCTGCCCGTGGGCGTTCAGAACGGACTGAAGGACAACGCCGCCCTGAAAAAGCACGCCTTCGAGAACTGGCGGACGAATGTGCTGATCGGCACCGGCCTCGACGAGTGGGACGGCGAGCGGACCTGGCGGTACAACTCGGCCGTGCTGCTCGGCTCCGACGGCACGTTCGCCGGCCGCTACGACAAGATGCACCTGGTGCCGTTCGGCGAGTACGTGCCGCTGAAGGGCACCTTCCCGTGGCTGCAAAACTTCACCCCGTACCGCACCGAGTACTCGTGCAAGCCGGGCGACCGGCAGACGCGGTTCGCGTTCATGGTCGGCGACGTGCAGTACACCTTCGGCGTGCTGATCTGCTACGAAGATAGCGAACCCGACCTGGCCCGCCGGTTCAACCTGCCCGACGGCGACGACCGGCCGGTGGACTTCCTCGTGAACATCTCCAACGACGGCTGGTTCCGCGGCTCGGAGGAGCACGAACAGCACCTGGCGGTGTGCAAGTTCCGCGCAGTCGAAGCCCGCCGCAGCGTGGTGCGAGCGGTGAACATGGGCATCTCGGCGATCATCAATTCCGACGGCGTCGTGCAGGCACTCCCGCACAACAGCGTGAAGGAGAGCCTCCACCACGTCGGCCCGGTGACGGATCGCATCCGCCTCGATTCGCGGTCGAGCTACTACGCCCAGGTCGGCGACTGGCTGCCGGCCGTGTGCTGGGGACTGATCGCCGTGGGACTACTGGTGGCGTGGCGGCGGAAGCGTCCCCCGTCTCGGGTCCCCACTCCCGGCATTGCGGAAGAGGGATAGGACCTCGACCCTTTCCCACAAAGCTGAGAGAGGGAGCAAGAATCGCCGCACCGACTTTCCTTCGCACTTCTCCCGGTCCGCGCGGTACGATGGGCCGTCTCTCCCCCTCTCTCGTTCGGAGTCATCCGATGTCTCTCTCCCACCGCCGCACGTTCCTCGAAGATGTCGGCCGCGGCATGTTGCTCGCCGGCGTCGGCTCGGCCCTCGCTGCCGACCTCGGCCTTGCCACCGCCCGGGCCGACGACGAGCCGAAGGCTTTGCACTTCGGCGATCTCGAACCGCTCGCGGCCTTCCTGCAAGAGACACCGCCCGCGAAGCTGTTGCCGCTGCTCGCCGCGAAGCAGAAGGCCGGCCTGACGCTCCGCGAACTGACGGCCGCCGCCGCCCTGGCGAACGCCCGCACGTTCGGCGGCGAGGATTACTTCGGCTTCCACGTCTTCATGGCCCTCGCCCCGGCCTACCACATGGCCCAGGAACTGCCGAAGGCCGAGCAAGCACTGCCGGTCTGGAAGGTGCTGTATCGCAACGCCGTCTATACCGCGAAGGCCGGCGGGCGAACGAAGGAAGTGCTGAAGCCGCTGCCGGCGATCGAGGGGAAGAAGTCGCTGTCCGCCGAGAGCGTTCGCGCGGCCGTCAACGCCGGGACCGCCGCGAAGGCCGAACAGGCTCTGGCCGCCGTCGGCGGGCAGTCGCCCGACGACCTGCTGAACGCGGCGATTCTGGGCGTCGAGGACAACCACGATGTCCACACGGCCGTGCTGCCGTGGCGGGCGTGGGCCATGCTCGACCTTGTCGGCCGCGAACACGCGTTGACGCTGCTGCGGCAGTCGGTCCATCAGTGTGCGAAGCGGTGCGCGGGCAAACAGTCGGCGGAATTGGCCGCGGTGCGGGCCGTGCTGCCGAAGTTGCTCGACCGGCAGAAGCTGATGGACGGCCCGAAGGGTACCCGCGACGGCGACGCCGCCTGGGCCGAGAAACTCGCAGCCGCGATTTACACCTCGAAGGCCGAGGCGGCCGGTGAGGCCGTGGCGGCGGCACTGGCGGAAGGCTTCTCACCGGAACAAGTGGGCGAGGCGATCTCGCTGGCATCGAACCAGTTGGTGCTGCGCCAAATGGAGACGTGGGCAGGCTCGAATTATGGGAAGCGGACGCACGGCGATTCGCCCGGCGTTCACGCCTCGGACGCGACGAACGCCTGGCGGAACGTGGCCCGCGTCGGCAGTCCGCGGAACCGGGCGGCCGGCCTGATCCTGGCGGCGATGAACGTGGCCGACAGTTCGACCTGGGCCGGCAGCCGCACGCCGCCCGGCCTGGAGGCCGAGTCGTACCCGCACGCCGAGCAACTGATGGCAGTGAAGTCGAAAGACCCGGCCGACCTGCTCAAGGAACTCGACGGTGCGATCCGCGAGAACGACCAGCTTCGCGCGTGTGCCGTCGTCCATACCTACGGGGCAGGCGGGCACGAATCGCGGCCGGTGTTTGACGTGCTGTTGCGGTACGCGGTCAGCGAGGATGGCCGACTGCACGCCGAGAAGTTCTACCGCACGGCGTCCGAAGAGTTCGCCACGACCCGCCCGGCCTTCCGCTGGCGGCACCTCGTCGCCCTGGCCCGCGTGACCGCCAGCGCCTACGGCTTCAGCCAGTCCGACCGCCAGGACGGCCGCGCTCCGGGATATGACGAATCGCGGCAGTTGTTAGGACTCTGACCCACGACACACGCCCGTGCGGATCGACTCGGAGAAGTGCTTGCGGCACAGCGAGACGTACCGCTCGTTGCCGCCGATCTCGACTTGGTGGCCCTCGCGTTCGACGCGGCCGTCCGCCGACACGCGCACGACCATCGTGGCCTTGCGGCCGCACCAACAGATCGTCTTCAACTCCGCCAGCGTGTCGGCCCACGCCAGGAGAGCGGCGCTGCCGGGGAAGAGTTCGCCGCGGAAGTCGGTCCGCAGGCCGTAGCACATCACCGGCACGTCGTCTTCGTCCACGAGTCGGGCGAGCTGTCGGACCTGGTCCTTCGTGAGAAACTGCGCCTCGTCGATGAGCACGCAGTGCGGCCGCGGGCGGCACTCGCACCAGAAGTCCGTGTCCGGCCCGAACCGGGCAGCCTCGGCATCGATGCCGATCCGCGACGCGATGCGGCCGAGTGCCCGGTCGTCGAGGCGGGCCGTGAACAGCCGCGTCGTCAGGCCGCGCTCGGTGTAGTTGTACGCGGCTTGCAACAGCGCCGTGGACTTCCCGGCGTTCATGGTCGAGTAGTAGAAGTAGAACTTGGCCATCGGGCGTTCCGGTCGGGGGCGGGGGTTAGCATCTTCGCAGATGCGACCCCACTTTGACAAGCTCGCGAACCCGTTCGGGTATACTGGTCGGATGACCCCGTCGCCCGATCCGCCTTCATCCCTGCCGCCGTGGCGGGAGTTCGCCCGCGGGCCGCTTGTGCCGGTGGCGGTTGCGGCAAGCGTCGGGCTGATCGCCGACCGCTACCTCGGCGTGAGCGTGTCCACGGAACTGACGGTCGCCGTTGTCGGGCTGGTCGGCTGGGTCGTCGGGCGGAACCGCGGGCCGGAGTTCGCCACGCTCGGCCTGTGGGGGTGCATCGCGGGGCTGGCGGCGGCCCATCATCATACCTCCCGGCACACCTTCCCGCCGGACGACATCGGGCGAATCGTCGACACGCACCCGGCCCTCGTTCGCGTTCGCGGACTCATCGACGCGACGCCGGTCGTTCATCGCACCACACCCGGCCACGGCTTCGGGCCGGCACGGCGAATGGATCGGGCCGTCTCTGTTCTCGAAGTCACGGCCGTGCGCGACGAGGCGGACGCCTGGCATCCGGCGAGCGGGCGAGTGCGGCTGAGCGTCGAGCAGGTCGTCGGCCTCGCCGACCGTGGGGCGTTCGACGCGGTTCGTGTCGGTGACGAAGTCGAAGTAACGGGGCAACTCTCGCGGCCCTCGCCGCCCGGCAACCCCGGCGAGTGGGACTACGCCGAACACCTGCTCGACGAGCGCATCCGCGGCGAACTGCGGGTGACGAAGGCCGAGGCCGCCGTCGCGCGGCTCGACGACCGCGGCCGACAGTTCGCCGTGCTCACCCGCCTCCAAAGTTTTTTCTCGCAGCGGATCGACACTTCGCTGCCGCCGCGGGAAGCGGCCCTCGCCCGTGCGTTGCTCCTCGGCGACGGGTCGGCGATGGACCGCACCGAGTGGGACGCCTTCGCTCGCACCGGCGTCATTCACGTCCTCGCCATTTCGGGGCAGCACCTCGTCGTCCTGGCCGGGTTCGTCTGGTGGTCGCTGCGGGCCTACGGCGTTCGCCGCCGGCGTGGGGCGATCGTGGTGATGGCCCTCGTGGTCGGCTACGCGCTGCTCACCGGCCTGCGGCCGTCGGCCGTGCGGGCGGCCGTCATGGTCGTGGCGGCGTGCGGCGGCCTCTTGTTGCGGCGGCCGGTGCTGGCCGCGAATACCTTCGCCCTCGCGTGGCTGATCGTCATCGTGTGGAACCCGACCGACCCGTTCACGAACGGCTGCCAACTGTCCTTCGCGTCGGTGTTCGTGCTCATCTGGGGGGCGACTCGCTGGTTCGTCCCGAAGCCCCTCACGCCGCCGGAACAAATCCTGGCCGAGACGCGACCCATGTGGGAGAAGCTTCTCCGCGGGGGCGTGCGAATGCTGTTCGTGGCGTTCGGCATCACGGTGGTGCTGACGCTGACGAACGCGCCGCTGCTCATGCTCCGGCAGAACGTCGTACCGCCGGTCGGCATCCTCGTCGGCCCGCCGCTGGTGCTGCTCACGTCGGTCGCACTGCTCGCGGGGTTCGTGCTGTTGATGGTCGGCCCGCTGCCGCCGTTGGCGGCCATCACCGGCGGGTGCCTGTCGGTGTGCGACGATCTGGTCGCGTTCGCCGATGGCCTACCCGGCGGCAGTGTCTACGTGCCAACGCCGGCACTCGGCTGGGTGGTCGGCTTCTACGGCCTGCTCGCCGCGTTCGTGCTGCTCGCCGACCGCCGGTTCGCGTTCGCGTTGCTCGTGTGGTCGGTGCTGGGCTTGATCGGCCTGCCGCGGACGACCGGCGACGAGTTCCGCGTGACGTTCCTGGCCGTTGGTCACGGCGGCTGCACCGTGCTGGAAACGAGCGACGGCCGCGTACTGCTGTACGATGTGGGCACGCTGGCCGGGCCGGATGCGGTGCGGCGGATCGTCGCCCCGTACCTGTGGCATCGCGGCATCGGCCGTGTGGACGAACTGTTTTTGTCGCACGCCGACCTGGACCACTTCAACGGCCTGCAGGAACTGTTGAAGCGGTTCCCGATCGGGCAGGTGACGATGACGCCGAGCTTCGCGAAGAAGCCGACGCGCGAAGTCGCGGACGTGATCGCGGCCCTGGAACGCGGCCGCGTGCCGGTGCGGATCGCGGCGGCCGGCGACCGCTTCACGGCCGGCGATGTGGGCTTCGAGGTCCTGCACCCGCCGCGCGAAGGGCCGGACGGCACCGAGAACGAGCGCAGCCTCGTGCTGCGGGTGACACACGGCCGACACTCGTTCCTGCTGACCGGCGATCTGGAGAAGGCCGGGGCACAACGCCTCCTCGGACTGCCGCGCGCGGTGTGCGACGTGCTGATGGCCCCGCACCACGGCAGCCGCTCGGCCTTCCCCCCGACCCTGGTGGAGTGGAGCGCGCCGAGCTTCGTCGTCGTCAGCCGCGGCTATCGGGCCGACCCGGCGGTCGGCCGTGGCGATGCCGGCGGCGTGCCGGTGTGGGACACCTGGTCCGCCGGCGCGATCACGTTCCGCAGCAACCCGACCGGCCTGACCGCGGAAGCGTTCCGCACCGGCGAGCGCGTG
>JBBQCQ010000231.1:0-6296 GCA_038318835.1 Gemmatales bacterium
ATGCGGCCGGTCCCCGGTGTACGCCGACGGTGGATGGAGACAAGGTCTACACCCTCGGCGCGATGGGCGATCTGAACTGCCTGGATGCAGGGAAGGGCACCGTCGTCTGGAAGAAGAACTTCGTGGACGACTTCGACGCCCGCGTGCCGGTCTGGGGTTTCGCGTGCCACCCGCTGATCGACGGCGACAACCTCATCTGCGTCGGCGGCGGGCCGGACAAACTCGTGATCGCGTTCGACAAGCACACCGGCAAGGTGAACTGGACTTCGCAAAGCTGCGAGGGGGACTTCGGCTACTGCCCGCCGGTGGTCTACGAGTTCGGCGGCAAGCGGCAGTTGATCGTCTGGCACGCGCGAGCACTCGTCGGCCTTGACCCCGCGACGGGCAAGCGGTTGTGGAGCGTGCCGTGGGAACTGAAGGCGTCGCTCAACGTGCCGCTCCCGCGTAAGGTCGGCGACGACGGGCTGTTCCTCACCTCGTTCTACCACGGGTCGATGTTCCTGAACGTGTCGGCCGACGCCGCGAAGGTGGTGTGGAAGAGTGCCGCGAAGGGGGAAATGCCGAACCAAACTCGCGACCTGAGTGCCATCATGAGTACGCCGGTGATCGACGGCGACTACACCTACGGCGTGTGCAGCCACGGCGAATTGCGCTGCCTCGTTACGGCGACCGGCGAGCGGAAGTGGGCGACGATGTTAGCGACCCGCGGCAAACGCACGCCGGCGAACGTGGCCGCCAACCCGGACCCGAACACGCAGAGCGAGCGATGGGGCCACGCCTTCCTCGTGAAGCAGGCCGACCGCTATGTGCTGTTCAACGAGCAGGGCGATCTAATCTTCGCGAAGCTCAGCCCGACGGGGTACGAGGAACAAAGTCGGGCGCACCTGATCGACCCGACGAACACGATGGCCCGCGGTCGGAAGGTCGTGTGGATGCACCCCGCCTTCGCCGACAAGTGCGTGTTCGTTCGCAACGACGCACAACTGATCTGCTATTCGCTGGCGAAGTAGTCTACGGCTTGTTCATGCCCACGAAACTGCCGGCGTTCTCGCGGGAGAGTGCCCACAGGAACGCCCCAACTTCGGGACTCTCGAAGAAGAAACCCACGGAATTGATTTTCACTCGCTTCGGCTGGCCCTCCGGGTTCCATGCGGTGCGTAGAGCCTGGCGGATGTGCTTGGTCAGATAGTCGGTGCGCTGGTTGTCGGTCAGGGGTTTGCCATCCGTCGGCAGGCCCGCGCCGCTGGTCGGCAGGCCATCCGAGAAGAAGTAGATCGTGTCGAGGCCGGCCGGCTTCAGGCGGAAGGCCAGGTCCAAGGCAGCGTACATGTTCGTATCGCCGACCGGGTCCTCGGCCAGCAACTTCTCGCGGACGAGTTTGAGCGACGCCTCGCCGGCGTAGGGCTGCCACCCGCCGTCAGCGAACAGGTAGCGGGCGGTTCTCGAGAACAGCACGACCTGAAACTGCTCCAGTTCGGGCAGGCTGCGCATCACCTTCGCGATCGTTTCGACCACGATCGGCCACTTTTCGGGGGCGGCTGTTTTGTCGTCCACGAGCTTCATGCTCCCGGACATATCCACGACGAACGCGACCCGGCGGCCGGTCATGGCGATGCCGGCGAACTTGGCGTCGCTCTCGACTCGCAACTGATCGATCTTGTCGGCGAGTTTCTTCTTGTCGCCTTGCAGATCGACGATGTTCACGTTCGCATCGTCGAGTTTTTTTTGCAGGTCGCGGGCGGCGGTCTTCGCGGTGGTCAGTTCGTCGCCGGTCTTCCGCATCGCGGCCAGGTCGGCCTTTGCATCGTCGGCCGCCTTGGCGATGGCCCGCATCTTGGCGTCGGCGTCGTCGAGTTGTTCGGCTGCCTTCTTCGCCTTCAAGGCCAGGCTCTCCCGGTCGGCGTCCTTGTCGCGGATCAGTTTTTGCAGCTCGGCCGTCGATTCCGTCAGCACCGCCACGCGGGCCGTCAGGTCTTTGCTTTCTTTCTTCTTCTTGGCGAGTTGGTCGTCCAGGTCGATCAGCTGCAAGGCCGCTTTCGCCGCCTGAGTTTCGAGCGTGGCCACGTCGGTCGTCGCTTTGGCGAGCTTCGTCTCCAGGGTCACGATCTCGGCCTTCGCCACCGTGAGCCGTTGGGCGGTCGTGTCGCGGTCGGTCGTGGTCGCGAGCAGTTTCGCCCGCAGGTTGTCGATCTCCGAGTTCAAGCTGCGACGGGTGGCGTCGAGGTCTTGCGTCGTCGCGAGAAGCGTCGAGCGTGTGGCCGCGAGTTCGGAAATCGAGGCTTTGTTCCGCTGCGCCTCCTGGGCCGCATCGCGGTTGCTGACCAGCCACAACAGCGTGACGCAGCCGAGGGCGCAGCAGAACACATCGAGCATCCACATGCTCACCAGCGTCGGCGTCTTGTGGCGGGTTCGCATGGTTACACCGACCGCTGGCCGCGGGGTTCGGAGCGAGGCTTGGCGGCGGGTTCGTCCCACGCGATCACACCGTCGAGGTGGACGCGGGGCAGGGCGTCGGATTGCCAGCGGGCGTGCAGGGCGGCGGCGGCTTCGGTTGCGGCGTCGGGCGGCAGCACCGAGACTTCCGTCTGCTCGGCCGCGTTCTGATAAATCGCGGCCGCCAGCCCCGGCAGTTTCGCGGCCGCGTCGGTCAGCCAGACGGCCCGCGGCGGCACTGCGAGGGCCGACACCGCGTACAGGTTCCGCAATTCCTCGGCAGCCAACTTCAGCAAGGCCGTACAGTGCATGTCGAAGTCGGTCGGTTGCTGGACGACATCCTGATACCACTTTTCCGTCCGCACGCTCAGCGTGACGGCCTGCGCCTGGCGGACACGGTCGAGGGCCGAGTCGAGTTGTTCAAAGAGCGTTTGCTCGGCGGCCGCGGAGTCTCGCAGATCACGCCGGCAGAGCCGCACGCAGCGGTCGGATATGCCGTCGATCAAGCGATCCTTCCACGCCTTCAGCGAGAGCCGCGGCCATGCCGCGAGGTGGAGGAGTCGCGCTTCGCCCTGCTTCACATTCACGACCGCGGCCGACAGCGCGTATTCGTCGGCGTCCACGACCACCACGGTCCCCGGCCCCGGCGCGTGTGCCCGGATCGGTACGACCCACGACGATTTCTCTTCGGTCCGGCTCGTGGCGGGCTTTCCCGCCGCAATCACCGACCGCGCACGGTGAGCCACAATCGCAAGCGGAGCCGAGGCCGTGCCGACGAACGGCAACTTCGCCTTCATCGCCAGTACACCGAGCGTTTTCATCTGCGCCGCGGCGAGGTAGGCCGGCACCACCAAGACGCCGCCATCGGCCTCGGCGGTGAGCGGCCCGCGGAGTTTCTCGAAGGTGGCGAGCATGGCCGATTCGGGCGTCAGCGATACGCGATGGCCGCGCCACTCGCGGGCATGGCCCAACTGCGGCAGGTAGTTCGAGCAGACAAGGTGCGGCAGCGTTCGGCAGATCGCGTACCCCGGTCGGCCGACTTCCGGCCCACGGCGTTCGAGATTGATGAACAGAGGCAGTTCGTCGTGCGGGTCGTCGAGCGGCACCGCCGTCGAGTGTCCGCCGGCCGTCACCAACGCCCGCGCACGGGAGGCCGTCAGGTCTACGCCGAGCAACTTCGTGCGTGCGTGCGAAGCCGTCGTCGCTGGTCGTTTCGTCGTGCCGAATCCGAACATCAGGCCTTCTCCCCGGCGTCGGCTCTGGGGTCGTACAACCGCAGCAGCAGGTGTTCCTGGCAATATTCCTGGCAGTCGATCACCAGCGTTTCCTCGGACCGTTGGACCGAGTGCAACAGGTACATCAGCCCGATGCTCAGCACGAGGGCCACCAGAGTGCAGTCGAAGGCGATCTTCAGTTGGTCCGTCGCTACCCGCAAGAACGTGGCGTTGTCGATGTCTTGCGAGCCGCCCAGGCCGAACGACCCAGCCAGACCGCGGACGGTGCCGATGAAACCGATGGCGGGGATGGCCCAGGCCAGGTAACTGACGAGGCCGCCCATGCTCGCGGTCAGCCGGCCGTACTCGATATCGGCCTGATTCCGCACCACTTCCGCCACGTCTGTCGCCGCCTTGCTGATGGCATACTTGCCGAGGCCGAGGCGGATCATGTTCGCCAGAATGTACGGCCCGCCCCGAGTGCTGACTTGTTCGACCTTCCGCGATAGCGGTCGGGCGTCTTCGGGCAGGATTCGTGCGCCTTCGTCGGTGGGGAGCAATTCGAGGCGGAAGGCCGTGCGCTGGCGCGACACCTCACGGTATCGCACGATGAGCACGAGGGAGGCCCAGACGAAGCAGAGGTAGCACGCGACCTGTTCCGGGCCGAGGAGCAGCTTCGAGATGCGCTCGGGCGTCCACTTCGCCAGGAACTCGGCCCGCGTCTCGCCGCTGCCGGAGAACTGCCAGAGCGGAACCACGATGGCCCCGACGATGACAAGTGCGACGACGAGCAGCAACCATTCACGGGTCGGCTTCTGGGACGAACGCAACGACATCCACTGTCTCCGAGAGTTGGCACCCGCCACCGTCATTGTCCCGGCCTACGTCCGCAGGTCAAGCGGTAGAAAGCCAGTCGTAGCGGATTCGGTCGTGCCGAATAAACAAGCTGTGCGGGTCGGCGAAGTTACGGCCGACCAAAATTTAGAACACCCACTGGAGATTCGATCCATGTCCGCCAAGATTTGGCCCTCTCTCGGCCTGATACTCCTCCTGCTGACCGGCACAACCGCGCCAGCCGACGAACCGCCCCCGCCGGCCGGGTTCCCGAAGTTCAAGGTGCAGGAGATCGACACCGCGCTAAAGATCGGCTATGCGGTGATCCTCGAAGACATCAACGGCGACAAGAAGCCGGACATCGTCGTGGTCGATCAGCACAAGGTTGTCTGGTATGAAAATCCAACCTGGAAGAAGCGAGTGATCCTCGACGGCAAGACGAAGCCGGACAACGTCTGCATTTGTGCCCTGGACATCGACGGCGATGGCGACCTGGAACTGGTGATCGGGGCCGGGTGGAAGCCGTTCGACACGAAGAACCCCGGCACCCTGCAATGGCTGAAGCGCGGCAAGACGCTCGACGAAGAATGGACGCTGCACCCGATCCCATGCGACGAACCAACGGTCCACCGCATTCGCGCGATCGACCTGGACGGCGACGGCAAACGCGAGATCGTCCTCGCGCCGCTGATGGGCCGCGAGGCGACGGCAGCGGCAAACTGGATGGACGGCCGACCCGTGCGGATCATGGCCTACAAGGTGCCTGCGATGCCGCAGAAGCCGGAGAGCTGGAAGCCGACGGTACTGAACGAGGAACTGCACGTCGTCCATAACTTCGCCCCGTACATGCCGGCCGGTGCGAAGAAACCCGCGAGCATCATCACGGCCAGCTACGAAGGGTATTCCGCGATTGTGCTTGGTAACGATGGCGGTACGAAACTCAGCCCGGCCCATGAGGGCAACCAGGCCAACCCGAAAGGCAACCGCGGGGCGAGCGAGATCAAGGCCGGCAGCTTGCTGAAGACCGGCGAGAATGGCCTGGACCGCGCGACCGGAGCGGTGGTAGCGACGGTCGAGCCGTGGCACGGCAACCAAGTCGTGGTCTATACCGGCCCGAGCGGCCAGAAGCCCACCCGGACGGTGCTGGACGACCACCTGCGGTGGGGGCACGCGGTGTCCTTCGGCGACCTGGACGGCGACGGGGCCGACGAGTTGGTGATCGGCGCGCGAGATAACCCGGCGAAGGGGGACACCTTCACCGAGAAACGCGGCGTTCGACTGTACCGAAAGAACGGCGAGAAGTGGGAGCGTTACATCCTGGAAGATGGCGGCGTGGCGGTCGAAGACCTGGCCGTCGGCGACCTGAACGGCGACGGCAAGCCGGACATCGTGGCCGTCGGCCGCGCGACCGGCAACTGCCGCATCTACTGGAACCAGGGGAAGTGAGGAGGCGAGCCAAGCACCGCAAGGTGCCGGGTGAATGTTCCTCACCCGGCACCTTACGGTGCTTGGCTCGCCAAGCCAAAACTACAACGACTCGGCGATCTCCCAGCCCTTGCGGTAGTCGCGGCGGACGAACTTGTTCGCCGCGTCGTCGTTGGTAATCTTCAGCGCGGCCGCGTCCCACTCCAGCGTCTTGTTTGGGAACCGCGTCGCCAGGCAGCCCAGCAGGATGAACTCGGTCAGCGGGCCGGCGAACGAGAACGGGGCCGATGCCTTCGCCGTGCCACGGCAGGCGTCCACAAACTCGACGAAGTGGTCCTTGCCCGGCAGCTTCGGCAAGTCTTTCTTGTCGGCGAATTTCTCCTCCGGCAG
>JBBQCQ010000232.1:0-6290 GCA_038318835.1 Gemmatales bacterium
ACGAAATGGCCTTCGCC
This sequence comes from Gemmatales bacterium, assembly GCA_038318835.1. Taxonomy (GTDB): domain Bacteria; phylum Planctomycetota; class Planctomycetia; order Gemmatales; family Gemmataceae; genus Limnoglobus. Next base: position 18 of record JBBQCQ010000232.1, read on the forward strand.
ACCGCCGCCTTCATCTTCGTCAGCCCTGTCTTTGCCACGGTCAGGCCGTCCTGCTTCCAGTAGTCCTTGTTGAACAGTTCCAGCGACAGATAGCCCGTGTACCCGATGACCTTCAGCGTCTGGAAAATCTCCGTCAGCGGGGCGACGCCATCGCCGGGGTAGACGCGGTCGGCGTCGGTGATCGTGCCGCGGTCCTTCTTCGGGTAGTCGTTGACGTGGAAGATGCCGATGGCCGCGCCCCCGAGGAGCTTCAGGCCGGCGAAGTCGGAGCCGCCCTTGTAGAGGTGGTACACGTCCGGCAGCACGCAGCCGCCGGCCTTGCCGCACTCGGACGCGATCAGGAACGCCTCGCCCAGCCGTCGCAGCGTCTTCGAGAAGCCCCAGACTTCGACTTCGGGGGTCACGCCCATGCTCTGGCCGAGTTCCAACAGCACCCGATAACGGTCGGCGGCGGCCACCAGATCGAAGATCGGGGCACTGTTCTTTGGGTCGTCCCTCGCACTGTTCCCGCCGGTCGCGCCGAGCGGCGGGGCGGCGATGTGCGTGCCGCCGATCTGCTGCACCCAGTCCATGTCGCGCTTCGCGGTTTCCAGCCCCTTCTTCCGCCGTGTGTCGTCCTCGACGATCCACTCGGCGAAGCCGATGGCACTCGGCACCTTCAGCCCCGCGTCGGCGATTCGCTTGCCCAGGTCCTTGAGCGAGCCGCCTTCCTTCTGATACAGATCGAGTTCTGCAATCCACGGCTCGATGGCGTCGTAGCCAGCCTTCGCGGCAATCTCGACGAGTTGGCCGATCGGCCGCGATTTCCCGTTGTCCCGCACGGTGCTTGTGTTCAAGCAATAGGCGAACGGCGGCGTCTCGGCCGCGGCCGCGCTGGCCCGGCTGGCTGCGGCTCCGAGAATCCCCAGTGCCCCGACCCCCTGGAGCCAGTTTCGACGATTCGCAACGTCCATAGTGCCCCCGGAGTGACTAGAATTTGTGGAAGAGGTATTATTGTTGCACTCGTGCCATCTTGCCATGCTAAACTCTCCGGCATCTGAACTGCACTCCCTCGCGGACGGCCTCGAACGTCGGGGTCGGTTGCGGACATGACCACACACTGGGTAGCACCCCCCACAAGCGGGCCGGCATCGCCCATGATTCCGTTCGACAAGTCCGATTTCGCCCGCGTGTTCTTCGAGGAGAACGGCGACGCGCTGCTGTTCGTGGACCCAGACACGGACCTCGTACTCGAAGCCAACAAGACCGCCCTGCGCCTGACCGGGCGGCTGAAGCCGGAGATTGTCGGTTCGCGAGCCACGGACCTGTTCCGTATGGAGCACGAGTCGCGAGAGAAAGACCGCCTCCGCGGGGCGGCCGGCAAGACCACCCTCTTCCACGGGAAGGGCGGGTTCCAGATGCGGATCAAGCCGCTGCCGGGGTGGCTGCCCGTCACGGTGACGATCACCCGGCTGCACATTCCGCCGAAGACGCTCGCCCTGTACACCGTCCGCGATGACTCCGAGCGCCGCGACGCCCTGAGCCGGGCGAAGCAAGCCGAGACGGACGTTCGCCAGAGCGAAGCCCGCTACCGGGCGCTCGTCGAGAAGTCCAGCGATGGCACGCTCATCATCGAGTCCAACGGCGTCATTCGGTACGTCAGCCCGGCAGTCACGCGCATCCTCGGCCACACGCCGGTGTCGCTGGAGGGCCGCAGTTGTTTCGACCTCATCCACCCGGACGATCGCCCGGCCGCACGCGAGAAGCTACGCGAAATGCTGGCCAACCCTGGGGCCGAGATTCCCTCGCTGTTTCTGGCCAGCCACTCCGACGGCCGATGGCGAGACCTGGAAATCACCGGCGTGAACCGCCTGGACGATCTGAGCGTGTGCGGGATCGTGCTGAACTTCCGCGACGTGACCGACCGCCGCCGGACGGAACAGCAGGTGCGGCGTCAGAACGCACTCATGCGGACGCTGTTCGACGCCATCCCCGATGTGATCTGTCAGAAGGATCGCGAGGACCGGTTCACCGGCGGCAACGCGGCCTTCGAGCACCTGATCGCTCGCCCGGTTCGCGAAGTGCTCGGTAAGCCCTGCAAGGAACTGTTCGCCGCTCCGTGGGCCGAGCGCCTGCGGGTAACGGAGCAGGGCGTGCTGCGAACGGGCAACCCGGCCCGCGTCGAGGAGTGGATTCGCTACCCGGACGGCCAGGATGTGCTCCTGGACATTCTCGTGTCGCCCATGTGGGACGACGACGCGAAGATCGTCGGCGTCGTCATCGTCGGCCGCGATGCGACCACCCGCAAGCGACTCGAAGACCAACTGCGGCAGGCGCAGAAGATGGAAGCCGTCGGCCAACTCGCCGGCGGCGTGGCCCACGACTTCAACAACCTGCTCATGGTCGTCCTCGGCAATCTCGAACTGGCCCGCGACCTGGCCCGCGGGCAAGCGCTCGATGACCTGCTCAAGCCGACCGAGAAAGCGGCCAAGCGCGCGGCCGAACTGACCAGCCAGCTCCTCGGGTTCGCTCGCCGTGCGCCGCTGCAATTCCAGCCGGTGGACCTGGCCGAGCTTATCACGGACACCGTCGAGTTGCTGCGGCACACCATCGACGCGCGGATCGTCATCGAAGCCCTACCGCGGCCGGGCGGGTGGTGGGCCTGGGCCGACGCCGGGCAGGTGACGCAGATTCTGATGAACCTGTGCCTGAACGCCCGCGACGCGATGCCCGGCCCTGGGCGGCTGTTCCTGAGCAGCGGGAACATTGCCATCGAGCCGCACGAGGCCAGCACCGAGGGCGGCCCGCGACCGGGCGAGTATGTGCGTCTGCGGGTCCGCGACACCGGCACCGGCATGCCGGACGCCGTGCGTGCCCGCATCTTCGAGCCGTTCTACACCACGAAGGAAACCGGCCAGGGCACCGGCCTGGGATTGGCCGTGGTGTTCGGTATTGTGCAGGCGCACGATGGCTGGATCGAGTGCGCGAGCGCCCCCGGACAGGGGACGACGTTCGACGTGTACCTGCCGAAGTACCGGGGCGAAATCCCGCAGCACGGGGCGACGCCGCTACCCACGCCGTCGCCGTTGGGCCAGGGCGAGCGCATCTTGATTGCCGAAGACGAACCGATGATCCGCACGTTGGCGGGCACGATCTTGAAGCAACTCGGCTACACCGTGACGGTGACGGAAGACGGGGCGGAGGCGGTTCGGGCCTTCCGCACGGCGGCCCTGCCGTTCGACCTGATCGTACTGGATTTGCAGATGCCGAACCTGTCCTGGATGGACGCCCTGCGACAAATTCGCGGCCTCGACCCGAAGGTGCCGGCGATCCTGGCGAGCGGCTATTCGGCCGACCGCATCGAGGCGAACGGCGACCACGTCACGCTGCTGGACAAACCGTACAGCCTGGCTAGCCTCGGCAAGGCCGTCCGACAGTGCCTCGATTCGCGGGAAAAGGCGAGTTCATCATCGGCCACAGTTGAACACGGAAAAGACAGATCGGAGTAAAACCAAAAATTGGTTTTGATTCTGATCTGTTTTTTCGGTGTTGATCTATGGCCGAATATTTTTTCCGATCACGAGTGCGTCAATAGGTCTTCGGCGATCTCGGTCCAGTTCACGTCGGCGAGCGTCGAGAAGAGCAAGTCCTGGTACACGCCCTTCGCCTGCGGGGGAATCTTCCGCGCCCATTCGTCCCGCATCTTCTTGGCGAGGGAGGCCGTTGCGACTTCGTTGATCGGCCGGCGGCGGTCGATCACGTCCGGCGAGCGGGCCGCTTCCTCGCGGTACTTGTTCGCTTCGTTGCGCCAGTATTGCAGCGTGGTCGTGTCGGCGTGGATGCCGTCGTTGACGACCTTCGTCACGCGGCTGGTCTCGGTCGTCTCGGAGAACGACTCGCGGCCCTTGCCGACGGCCGTCGATTCCGCCTCCGGCACGCCGCCGCTGGCCGGCGACTGCACGATGGCCCCCGGTCGGGCCGGCTTCTTGGACATGCCCGACGGATCGACGAAGTAGTTCGCCACCGCCTGCTTGGTTTTCTGGTCCTGGGAGCCGATCCACATGACCATGAAGAAGGCCATCATCGCGGTCACGAAGTCCGCGTAGGCCACCTTCCAGGAACCGCCGCCGCCTGCCGCCATGTTAATTGCTCCCCTTCGCGTCGCTGAAGATTTTCTGCATCTCGCCCTGGCTCGGCCGGCACTCGGTGCCGAGCGACCGCCGGGCACGAGTGACTACGTCCCGTGGGCCGACTCCTTCGCCGATGGCGACCACGCCGGCCGTCACGGCATTCAGGAAAGACATTTCGACGATGCCAAGGCTGTCGATGCGGCCGGCGAGTGGGGCACAGAAGCCGTAGGCCAACAGAATGCCGAGGAACGTGCCGACGAGGGCCGCCCCGACCTTGTGGCCGATCTCTTCGACCGGCCCGCCGATGGCGGCCATCGTGACCACGATGCCGAGCACGGCCGCCACGATGCCGAACCCCGGCAGTGCGTCGCCGACCTTCGTCAGGGCGGCCACCACCTGATGGTGTTCCGATTCGACGACTTTCATCTCCTCGTGCAGCCACGCCTGGAGCTGTTCCGGCGTTGGCTTGCCGTCCACAAGCAGGGCGAGGCCATCGCACACGAAGTGCTTCAGGTGGGCGTTGCCCAGCACCTTCGGCGAGGCCTTGAAGATGGCGCTGGTCTGCGGTGCGCCGATGTGCGTTTCGAGGCCGAGGACGCCTTCCTGGCGGACAACCTTGCCGATGCCGTAGAAGAGTTTCAGCAACTCCGCGGCCGCGGCCTTGTTGTACGGCGTCCCCTTGAGCAACGCGAGGAGGGCTTTAATCAGGTCGATGAGCGTTTTCTTCGGCGTCATAATGAGCAGCGCGCCGAGCGACGCCCCGCCGATGGTGACGAACTCGGACAGGTGAACGAGGGCGTGGATATGCCCGCCGGCCATGCTGAAGCCGCCGAGCACGGCCCCCAGAACGATGATTCCCCCAACGATGACGATCACGCGAATACCCCGAATGGCGAGCTTTCGGAGATTATCGAAGGTGGGTGTTCAGGATTTGCAACATGGACCCGCGCGGAACACGGAACGGTCGTCGTCAGGCGGGTTTCTGATTCGCCTTGTAGAGGAACGCCAGAATCGCGGCGACGGCGCGATAGAGTTGCGGCGGAATCTCCTGGTCGATGTTCAGCTTGCTCAGCACCGTGACGAGTGCCTTGTCTTCGCGAATGGGCACGCCGTTCTGGCGGGCGATGGCCAACATGCGGTCGGCGGTGACGCCCGTCGCCTTGGCGACGACCTTCGGGGCGGCCCCATCGGCGGGGTCATACTTCAGCGCGACGGCTCGCTTGCGGCCCGACTCGGCCATGTCACGCCCTCACATCCACGACGGAGGTCGTGTCGGTTCGGCCGGCCGTCATCGCGTTCGCCTGCTGGCGGCGGCGGTCGGGCAGGTCGGCCGCCGGTCGCACGTCGAGCAGCACGTCGCGGAAGCCGCCCGCACGCAACTCGGCTTCCAGCCCGGCCAACTCGGGGCGAACGCGCTCGCGGGCGGCGCTCGATTCGAGGTACAAGATGGCCCGCAGGTGTTCGCCGTCCACGCCGGCGTCGATGACGGTTTCGCCGAGTTCCGTCAGCGGCACGTGCATCAGCACGCGGAAGCGGTCGTGGCGCTCGGCCGACGATTCGCCGCCACTCGCATCGGGTTCGATGGCCAGGTGCAGCGTTCGCCAATTCACCCCGTCGGGGAACGGCACCGGCACCACGAACGCCCCGGACGACTGCTGGGCCAGCACGTTCGCCGCCTGTTGATACTCGATGCCGTCGAGCGTGGTGCGGGCGGCCGCCAGTTGTGGCGCGGCCGCGACGAGTTCCGTCAGCACCGCTTTCAAGTCTTGGCTGAAGTTGATGCGCTCGCCGGCCGCACGGCGTTCGAGTTTCGCCTCCAGGAACTGCCCGCCGTCCTTCACCAACGCTTCGAGTTGGGCCGAGTCCGTCGGCCGCGGCGTGTCGGGCAAGATCGCGTCCAGCACCGTCCGCACCTTCGCCGCCCGCGGTTGGTCAGCGATCTCGGTACGCAGGCTCGGCAAACTCTCGCCGAGCGGCAGCGGCTTGTCTTGGCGCAGAATCTCGCCGACCGCCGCGACGGGCGAATCGACGGCCGGTGGCGTGGTCTGTACCGTCTGCGATGCGACGATCGGCGTCGGCCGGGTAGACCATCGGCCACGCGCCGACGTCGCCCGGTCGCCGTCGAACGCGATCTCTTTCACGGCCGCCCCCCCACGGCCTTCGC
>JBBQCQ010000233.1:0-6285 GCA_038318835.1 Gemmatales bacterium
ATCTTTTGCCGTGTGCGGGGCGGCTTGTCGAATCGCAGGACCGCGAACCGCAACTTGAGGGGATGCGGAAAGCGGCCGAGAGCATCTCCGCTCTCGGTCGCGAAGAACTGTTCCGCCTCGAACCGCTTTACCTTCGCGGCAGTTCGGCCGAGGAGAAAGCCAAACGGGACGAGGTGGCGAAACCGACGGGGTGACGGGTTACTTGATCCCCGCAACCGGCCCGCCCGCGACTGGGTGCCCGGCCATTGCCGGGTACCCAGTCGTCGGTTGCATCGAGTAACTCGGTACCCCGGGAACGCCCGCGCCGGCCGCGGCATACGGCACCATGGGTACGCCCGCACCCGCGGACGTGTAAGGCATGGCGGCGTTCGACGAACAACTCGAACAGCCCGGCACCGAAGACCCCATGATGGGGCCAGCGTCGAGAATCGGTGCCGAGTAACTCGGCGACACGACCCCTGCGCTTCCGTAGTACGAGCCGCCCGCGCCGTAGGCGGGATAGCAGTCGTGACAGCTCCGGATGCGGTACACGAGGTTGCGGAATGTGCCGCAACAGCCCGTCGCAGACAGAGCGACGGCGGCGAACACGGCGGCGAATGCGATGCGGCGAATCATGTGGACTGACCTCCCTTTCGTGACACGGCAGTCGCGGAACAACCCAATGCCGGTTGGCCCTGGACCGTCTGCACTCGGCATGACTAATCGTATCGCGGGGTCTGAAAATCCAACCACCCGCGGCCGTGCGTCGGCTGTTCCTGACCGTCGGTGAGAGTATGCGCCGGTTGGTGGAATGGGCAAATCGCGGCCGATTGGTTTCACGCCGTAGGGAGGTTAAGCAACGAGAACTGTCCGGGCTACTGAAAGTCTAACCGAAGTGACATGTGTAGGCGTGCGGAAGTTCGTCCGCTTAATGACGAAGAATCGACCTGCAAGGTTCCTCGCAGGTCGAAAAAGTATGATGTTCATGCCCAACTCACCGATTGGGACAATATTCCGAGGGCGGCGGCGGCAAGTCCGCACGCGAGGTCGAGCCGCAACACCCGCGGTGCAGGAAACGGCCATTGCACCCCGTTGCCAGGGCGAGACTCGTCAACATGAAGATCAATAGTAAGGTTCTGTTCCGCATCGTATGCTCGTTTAAAGGGGAATTTCGTGCTCGCAACCGACGCCGTACTGCTGTGGTCGCCACGGTGCGATCTCTGCAACTGTTACCCAAGTATCGAAACTTAGAGTAATCTTGCGCGGGTGCAAAATGACATTCAAGGGAAATGAATTGAAGATTTAAGATGAATGCCGAATGTAGCGACTGGTGAAGATGGTTAAGCAATTCGGGTTGTTATGATTCCGTAGTTTGTGACGGATTATCGGTCTCGTCGGTCGCCTTCCACTCGAATTCGCCGAGGCGACTCAAGCCGAGTTGTTCCCTCGCCGCGGATACCCGGTTCATTAAGGTTAGCCGTGTTTGGAGGTGGTGTTGGAGGACGTCCGAAGAAACGTACCCCGGCGGCGTAAGGCCGACGGTGATCGGCCGACGCCCTTCCTGGGTCTTGTTCTTCGTAGGGGGGCCGTTGAAGTACGAGGCGTAGCTGCCCCAACCGCCCTCGATCCACCCGGCCACGACGGGCGTCTGGGGGCGGGCCTTGAGGATTTCCCACACGCCCCGGCCGAACCGCCGCAGAGGGATTTCTTCCTTCCGCCGCAGGTACCCTTCTGGGAAGATGACCACGCACTTGCCTTCGTCGAGCGCCTGAATGGCCTGTTGGATTTCGGGTGCCTCCCGCCGGATGTGGACGTCGGCCACGCGAATAGTCTGGAACACGTAAACCATCAGCGGTTTGAGGAACCAGCGGTCGTAGAAGGCCGATGTCATCATGGGCGTGATCGGCCGGGGTAGTACCTTCGCCAGAAAGAGCGGGTCCCACCAACACGCATGGTTGGCGATGATTAGCACCGGGCCGTGTGGGGGGAAGTCGCGCACGCCCTCGCCGGCGGCGACGATCCGATACCCCCGCCAGACCACCGCCTCGACGCACAACTCGAACAGTGGTCGGAACAGTCGCATCCATACGTAGATGAGAATAACGAGCGCGATGAGGAGGCCGGTGCCGACTCCGGTCGGAGTCGGGTGTGATAAGTCGATCAACCAAAATGCGAAGCCGCCCGCAAGAACAACCAACGCGAGCCAGTCGATCACGGGAATCCGCCGTCGGGTTCGCGCCAACAAGTCGAACCGCACCCAGACGCCGAAGACGATACCGCAAGCGAAGCCGACGAGGAGCATGGCCCAGAGCGGCCGACCATCCGTCAGCCACATTCCGAGCAAGCAGATAGCGACGAGCAAGACCGCTGGAGGGCAAAGTCCGGTCACGCGGAACGGGTGGAAGAACAGGACCGGCAGAAGCGTACCGAAGAGAACCGCCGCAGCAACACTGAGAACAGATTTTATCTCGCCGGGGCTGTCTCGCAGGACCGCGAACAAAACCAAGGCCATGCCGAGCGCGACGACGCGGGACGCGCCCAGGAATCGGTCCACCGTGGGGGGACTCTCACGAGGTTGATTGACGACATCCATGCGACCGCTCTCGATTTTTGCCAGTTTCCTTGATTCTCGCATCCCTCAGACCCGAGATGCGGCCAGGTCTTCCGCCACCGCCTGGGCGGCCCGGAAGCCGGAAGACATCGCCCCGTCGATCGACGCCTGATCGCGGGCGTCGCCGCACACGTAAAGGCCCGGCCGCACCCGCACGGGCTGCTGCCATTCGTCGAGTTGACTGGCGGACTGGTCCGGGAGTGCGTGTGCGATGCGGTCTACCCGCAACAGTTCCCATGCGGCCACACTTGGTCCGAACCAGTTGCGGAGTTGCTCGCGAACTTGGCGGTCGAGTTCCGGGTTCGCGAACGCGGGAATTCCGATCACCGTCGCAGAAATCAACGCCCGCCCGGTTGGGGCGTAGTCGGGAGCGGCCGCAGACAGAATGGCGGCGTGGTTGACGATTCCGGTTCCCTCGCCATCGACCATGAGGATCGCTTCGTCGCGCAGCGACCGAACGGCCGAGTAATAGAGGGTGGTGCCACCGTGGCACGAGACGGCCGGCCCTTCACCGCCGAGCAACTTGTGGGCGGTTGGGCCGTCGGTCGCGATCACCACCGCGCGGGACCGCACTTGTTCGCCCGCCGCGATTCGTACTTCGCCCAGGCCCACTAATTCCACCGGCGTGTTCAACCGCACGCAATCGGGCGGCAGGCTCGACGCGATTTGATCGGGGATGGCCTGCATCCCCCTCGCGGGCAGCGCCGCCCCGCCCTCGGCGAATGAGCGAAACACGAACCGGAAAAATCGACTCGAAGTCGTCAGACTTTTGTCGAGAAAAATGCCGCCGAGCCACGGCCGGAAGAATCGCTCGATCATCTTTTCCGAGAAGCCCCATGTCGTTCGCAACTCGTCGAGTGTCAGTCCGCTGGCACCGGCGGTCAGTTTCTCCCAGGGCGTGTTCAACAACTTCCACTTCAACCTTGCAACGCGCAGTTTGTCGAAGGGTGTGCCGATCGGGTTGAACAACCCCATCGCGGCCGTGAGCAAGCCCTCACTCGGGTCGGTGACGCGACGGAATCGGCCGCCGTACCAGATCAACGCCCCCTGCTTGAACGGCCGCAGATCGAGGGCGGGCAAGTCGAGCACTCGTCGCCCTTCGGGATAGGCCGGCAGGTAAACCTGGAAGCCGCGGTCGAGGCGAAACCCGTTCACCACATCGGTGCGAACACGACCCCCCACGCCGTTGGCGGCTTCCAGAATCTGGACCGAAACGCCACACTGCCGGAGGCGGCGAGCGCAGCACAACCCGGCCAATCCGGCCCCAACAATGAGAACATCCGCCTGCGGCATGAGTCATCCGATACGGACAGAATCCGGGCAGCCACGCACCGATCGTGTTACTTCTCGGCCTTCTTCTTCTCGATCGGCTTCCACTTATAGACGTACCGCTCGAACGCGAACGATCCGAGTTTCCAGATGATCCCGAGGGACATCACCACGAACGGCAGTGTACACGCCCCTGGAGGGAAGACGAATTCCTTCTTCTTGGTGATCGGGTTTTCCTTGTCGTCCTGCAGGTCCATCTCCTTGAAGAGATCGCCCATGTACAGCATCGACAGCACGATGAGCGTGATGAAGACGATCACCCCGAGGGTGGCCGCGAATGTAGACATGTGGTACTTGAGGTAGTCGCCGGTCGTGAGGGCGTAGACCTTCTTACTCTCGTGCCGACGCCGCTGCACCAGGTCGTAGCCGCAGTTCAGGCATATCAGCGTGTCCGGCGGGTCGAGTTCTGTCGCGCAGAACGGGCACCGGGGAACGTCCAGATCGTCCTTTTGCGCGCCGTAGGGGTTCGCGTCGTCGTCGTCATCGACCTCAGGCGGGGGCGGCGGACGCGGTGCCGCCGGCTTGGCCGCAGGCTTCGCGGCCGGCTTGGCCGCGGGCTTTGCGGGAGTGGCCGGTTTGGCCGACTTGACCGCCGGCACGGCGATGACAGTTTCGCACTCCTTGCACCGAATTTTTTTTCCCGCCACGGCAGCGGGCACGGCCATTTTCTTGCCGCACTCGGGACAGGTTATCGGGATTGTGTCGGCCATGCGCGGACCCTGTCGGGCGTGGGAAGGAACACACAACGACGAATGATGTTCGAGTTGCTATGGTAGCAAATGGGATTCGTGTTACCATTCATGGCCCTCGCCGGACACCACCGACACGCCGATGACCACCGTACCCCGTCTACTCGTCTCCCTCGCCACGTACAACGAAGCGGGTAATCTCGAACGACTGATCGGCGAGATTCACGCCTTCGCCCCACAAGCCGACGTGCTTGTGGTGGACGACAACTCGCCCGACGGCACGGGCATGTTGGCCGACGAACTGGCCGCGAAGGACACTCGCGTTCGCGTCATCCATCGCGAGGGCAAACTGGGCCTCGGCACCGCGACCCTGCGGGCGATGAACTACGCCATCGATCACGGGTACGACTACCTGCAAAACATGGATGCCGATTTCAGCCACCCGCCGCGGTACCTGCCCGGCATCCTCGCGGGGATGAGCAAGTACGACGTGATGATCGGCTCGCGGTACGTGGCCGGCGGCGCGACCGAGAACTGGCCGATTAAACGGCGGATTCTCAGCCAGGGTGTCAACTTCCTCGTGCGATTCCTGCTTCGGATGCCCGTGAAGGACGCGAGCGGGGCGTATCGCTGCTACCGGGTGAGCAAGCTCCGCGACACGCGGTTCGACCTCGTCCGCAGTCGCGGGTACTCGTTCCAACAGGAGATTCTGTTCCGCTGTCACAAGGCCGGCTGCCGCCTCGGCGAGTACCCGATCTTGTTCGAGAACCGTCGGTCGGGCACGAGTAAGGTGAACGGCAAGGAAGCCCTGCGGTCGATCAGCATGATCTTGCTGCTCGGCGTGCGGAACTTCCTCGGCTTCGAGCGACCAACACGGGCATCTGCTACTACTTCGTGAAGATCACGTTCCCCGGCCCAAGAATCTGTTCGAGTTCATCGACCACGATCTTATTCGGGTCGATCATGTAGTCCGTCGCCAGTTTCATCTCGGCGATTCGGCCGGCCTTATCGCGAACAGACAGGTGAACGGGGCAGTTGCCTCGCGCCCGCTGAAGCACCCCGCGGAGGTCGGCGAACTTGTTGAGCGTTTCCGCGTCCTCCGAGTATGCCATCCGCAGTAGCATCACCCGCGTCATCTCGCGGCGGGCCTGGTCCACGTCCAACATGCGTTTCACGATCACGTCGCCGGTACTGGCCCCGTCCCGCCACTCGACCGACCCCTCGAAAAGCACGATCGCGTCGTCGATCACCTTGTCCTTGAACTGCGCGTACACCTCGCTCCAGAGGATGCACTTCGCCTGCCCGGTGAAGTCCTCGAGGAAGAGCATCGCCCACCGCTTGCCGTTCTTCTGCACCGTCCGCTGTTGCATCCCCGTAATCATGCCGGCGAGCATGACGTTCGCCCCCTGCTGGAGCTTCACGACCTCGGCCGCCGTGTGCGTGCGGAACCGCCGCAGTTGGTCGTCGAACTGCGCGAGCGGGTGCGACGACATATAGAAGTCGAGGGCTTCCTTTTCGTACTTCAGTCGCTCGACCTCCGGCCACTCGGCCACGTCCGGCAAGCCGTGGCTGCCAGGATTCGCGGCACCGGTCTCGCGTTCGTCGCCGCCGTCGAACAGGTCGAAGAAATTCTTCTGGCCGCGCTTCTTATCCGCGATGCGCTGTTCCGCGGACGAG
>JBBQCQ010000234.1:0-6276 GCA_038318835.1 Gemmatales bacterium
TCTTCGAGGTGGAGGTTCAGGACGTACTGCCGGTAGGAGCGGTCCTGTTCCATGAACACGAGGTTGTCCATCGCCCGCACGTAGCCGCCCTGGGCGAGTTGGATGCCGTCGGTCAACCGCTTGATCTCGTTGGTGTACTGCGTGAACTGGCCGGTGGTGGCCGTCTCACCGTCCTTGCCGTCGAAGTAGGGTAGGCGGTTCGTGTAGATGGACACCGCCCACGCCAGTAGGCCGATGCTGACGAAGACGTTGGCGAGAACCAACAGTTTGCCGACTTTCGTTCCCATGACTTCCTCGCCCTTCAGCCGTGTGCGAACCCAACGACTCCCGCTACTTACTTCCCTGACGGGACTTCTTTTTGCCGCAGGTCGCCTTCGAGCTTGCCCGTTTCGCGGAGCGTCAGGCCGACTTCCCGCTGGACCTCGAACAGGCTCTTTTCCACCGCCCGTTGGGCCTCCAGCTTCTTGCTCACTTCGGCCGTCAGCGTCGCGAGTTCGGTCTTCAGTGCGGCCAACTGTGCCGACCGCTGGTTGAACACCGCCTCGTCGGTCGCCAGGGTCTCTTGCAAGCCCTTCACCACGCGGTCCTGCTGATCGACGAGCTTGCTGTTCTCGAGCGCGAAGCTCTTGAGTTGCTCGTACTCGGCGTCGAAGTTCTGCTGATCGGAGAACCTCGCGTCGCGGGTGAGGGCACCCATCGCTTCCAGCCGGCCGGTCTGCTCGGTGATGGCCAGTTGATACGTCTTCAGACCGACGGTTATCGCGACTTTCTTCTGCCAGTCGGGCGACGGGTTGACTTGCATGAGCAACTGCGCGATCTTCATGCGGCGTTCCGCGTCGCTGGCCGTCGGGCCGGTCGGACCCGCGGCCGAGAGTTCGGCCAGTTGGGCCTTCGGCGCTGGGTCGTTCGGGTTAGCCTGAATCTTGGCCTTCAGGTCTTCCATCGTCTTGCGATCCCGCTCCGGTTGCTCCGGGTCGGGGGCGGCCGTCACGCCGTCGAACCGCCGCTTGAGTCGGTCGCGGGCGTCCTTCAGGCTCGCGGCCATCTGATCCGGCGGGACGAGTGCGAGTTTGCGAATCGCGGCCCGCTCCTCGTAGGTGTCGGCCAGATTCAGCAGCTTGCCCGGCAGGAACGTGCCCCGGTCCAGCACGCCGCAGAGTTCGGCCACCGCGGCAGCGGAGTTATTCGCCTTGGCGTCCACGTCCTGGACCAGCTTCGTGTACACAGCGTTCACGAGTTCGACCTGCGAGTTCGGCACACCCGACCCGGCGAAGGTGTTGTCGGCCCCGGTGTACAGGCCTTCGATCATCTTCTTGCTAACGATCACATTCCGCGGAACCTTGTTCGGGCCGGTCACGTTGACGATCAGTTGATCGGCCGCCGGTTCGCCGACGTCCGCGTCCTTGATCGCCTCGACGGATTGCCCGCCGATGACGAACTGATACTTCACGGCGGCGGCGTTCAGGTCCTGTCGCTTGGCGTAATCCTGGGCGGCCAGGTACATCACGCCCACGGCCAAGAGCAAGTTGACGAACAAGAGTACTTTGCCCAGCGTGGACATGCGAGCCTTCTCCTTCGCGGGTCGCCGCCCGCCTGATCTCCATCGTAAGGGAGACGAGACCGGGAAATGCCGCGATTTTCTGATTGTGCCGGACACCCGCGAGGTTGACAAGGAAATTGATCGGGCAACGCGCGGGAGATTGGCAATCCACGACCGGCACGGGCGCAGTCCGGGGTTGCGCATCCTGACCGGATCGTATCGGTTGACGGAATAAACACAATCGCGTCTATTCCGTTTGCGGCGGCGGCGGAATTTTCACGCCGTCGAAGCCGTTCTGGGTTCCGGAAGAACTTTTCTCGCAGTTCAGCCAGACATGAGGTATAAAGATGAAACCCCAGGATGTATCAAAACGGTTCTATCCCCAACGGCCAATGCCGTTGGTCCTCCACGTTCGAGCTTGATTCCGCCCATGGCGCACGACACCGTCCCCCAACAAGTCGGCAACTACGATCTCATTTACAAGATCGCCGAAGGAGGCATGGGCGCGGTCTTCAAGGCCAAGCACACTGTCACCGGCGACATCGTCGCCATCAAGATCATCCCACCCGAGACGGCCAAGAACCCGGTCCTGCTCAAACGATTCGAGCAGGAATTCCGGGCCGCGAGCCTGTTCGACCACCCGAACATCGTCAAAGCCATCGAGTATTGCGGCACCGCGACCTCGCCCTTCCTGGTGATGGAGTTCGTGGACGGCGAATCGCTCGGCCAGAAGGTCGAGAAGTCCGGCGCGATCGAGGAAGCCGAGGCGGTTCGCATCATCGGCCAGGTCTGCGACGGCTTGCACCGGGCGCACAAGCAAGGCCTCGTTCACCGCGACGTGAAGCCGGACAACGTGCTGATGACCTCCGACGGCACCGCGAAGCTGACCGACATGGGGTTGGTGAAGGACATCGAAGGGGAAATGAACCTGACGAAGACCGGCCGTGGCCTCGGCACGCCGCACTTCATGGCCCCGGAGCAGTTCCGCAACGCGAAGAACGCCGACGTGCGGTGCGACATTTACTCGCTCGGCGCGACCCTGTACATGATGCTGACGGCCGCCGTGCCGTTCGCGAAGACCAGCCCCCTCGACTGCTGGCTGAAGAAGACGAAGAACGAATTCGACTCGCCGCAGAAGCTGAACCCGCGGATCAGCGAGCGTGTGAACAAGGCCGTGCTGCGGTCGATGAGTGCCGACCCGGCCCGCCGTCCGGCCAGTTGCCGCGAGTTTATCGAAGACCTGACGGGCCAATCGTGGACGGCCCGGGCCGACGGTGCCGCCCCGGCCAGCGTGGTGACGACGCCCGTCCCAGCCGGCCCACCGCCGACCCCCTCGACGACCGACCTGTGGTACATGGTCTACCGCGACGCAGCGGGGCAGTCGAAGACGGTCAAGGGATCGACGGCCCGCATTCTGGACAACTTGAAAAGTGGCGCGCTCGGCGACGCCGGCGGCGTCCTGGTCTGCCGGACGAAGGCCGGGCCGTTCGTGCCGATCCGCAACGTGCCGGAGTTCCGCATTTCGATCGTGGAACCGGGCGTGCTGGCCCCGAACCAGGTGGCCACCGGCCGCACGCCGACCGGCGACGTGTCCTCGCCCTCGCGGCCGACGCCCACGAACACGGCCACGCCACCCGCTCAACCGCCCGCCCCCCGACCGACGCCGGCGAAGTCCTCTCGCCTGCCGACGATCGAGCAACACGCCTACGATGTGCCGGGCCAGGGCAAGTCGTTCTTCGACAACAAATGGATGCCCTGGATCGCCGTTGGCGTCGCCGTACTGACGGCGGTGATCGGCGCGTACCTGTTCGCGAAGTGATTCCGCTCGACAGTTTCACCACGATCTTCGCGCGGATTTTCGTTTTCGACGCCGAAGGCGTCCAACCACCACCCGCCACCAACTCCTCGGCGTTCTTCTTGATGCCCTCGCCGACGTTCCTGAGCTATTTGACCGGCTGCGGGTTGAGGTTGGCGAACGCCGCGGAGACGATGGCGCTCAACTCCGCCTTGGTCGCTGCCACCTGGGGCGCTGCCACCTGGGGGGCTGCGGTGGCCGTGGTCGTGCCCGTGCTGGGGGCGTTCGTCAGCCCCTGCTTCGCCAGTTCGACCTCGATGGCGGTAACGAGCGGGGTGACAATCCGGCTTGGCGAACTCGAGTGGTGCGTGTGGACTCCCGGGACCGCGACACCGGGCATACCGTACTTCGCCTTCGCGGCGGCGATGGCGGCCACCGCGTCGGCGGCGGTCGTTGTGCCGGACGTATTCCCGGTGCCCTGCGGGCCGTGGCTGTACTTGGCCGTAAGAGCTTCGATCAGGGCGGCCCGGAGTTCAGCCGGGAGCACGACCGGCGTCGTCGGGCGCGTGGCATACGCGCCGCCCAGGAACTGCTGCCCCATCGGAGCGAACTGACCCAGGGTGGGGCCGGCGAGGGCGTTCGCGGTCCAGCCGCCGCATTCACGGCGGCTCTTGCCTGGGAATCGCGGCAGGAGCGGGGGGACGCTCCTCGTCCAGCGTGTGCGCACTGCGGTCGCGGCGGTCTTCGAGCCAGGCGACGTTGCCACTCTCGGCGAACCGCTTCTCGCCCACCTCCAGAATCGCGGTATCGGGCACCACGTTCAGCGGCGTGTACCGCGGGTGGTGGCTGTCCTTGTACGGGTTATTGCGGGCCGCGTTGTAGCAGCAAATCATGCTCCATCGCGGATCGGGCGAGGTGTTCTGATCGCTGCGATGCAGCAGATTCGCATGGAAGAACAGCGCGTCGCCCGGTTCCATCTCGACGTACACCAGTTCCAGCCGCTTCGTCAACTCGTCCACTCGCTCGCGGTCGGCACCGGCCTGATCGCCGGTGAGGACGTGATTGATCCGCCCGGCCTGGTGCGACCCCTTCAGCACTTGCAGGCAGCCATTGGCCCGCGTACACGGATCGACGGCGATGAACACGCTCGTGAGCAGCGGGAACAGCACGCCGTTCTGGTACCAGTAGCCGTAGTCCTGGTGCCACGCCCACGCGCCGCCGATTTTGGCGTCTTTCAGAATCATCTTCGAGTGGTAGTGGTACACCTCGCCGCCGAGGAGTTTCTCGCAGCTCCGCACCATCCGCTCGCAGCGGGCGAACATGCCGTACACGCCGTCGCCGGGGTGGTTCCACAACGACAACCGCACGACCCCGCCTTCGCCGTCGGCCCGCCCGAACGACCGTCGGTCGAGTTCGGCGTCTTCCTTCGCGCTCCGCTGAAGGACGGCAATCTCATCGCGAGTGAACAACCCGGCCGCCAGGGCGTACCCGTCGGCATGGTACTGCTGCACTTGCGAATCGGTGAGAACGTGCGACATGGCGAACTCCACGCGGGGGGAAGGTTGGTGTACGCCGCGGGTGGCCGCCTGCACACGCCTCCCGCCCTTTCCCGGAGTTGACCGTGGTGCGGCCTCGTGCGGGACGTAAGCCAGGTTCATGCCGGGAGCGAAGAAAATCCGCAGCGACGAACGCGGCGAGTTGAAGTTCAAGGAGCGCGACGATCGTGACGCGACCGCTCGACGTGGCCGACATGCTGCTGGTGGATCGATAGAGTCGGCGTCCGCGGTGAGCCGGACGGCTCACCGCACTTGGTTCGGATTGCAATGCGTGACGTATCTGCCGTCTCATCACCGGCGGGCTTATTCGGGCTTCAAGGAAGTATGCGATGGCGTCAAATGCGAACCTCGACGGCGTCACCCGGCTTGACGGTCGCCAACGCGACTTCGACCGCCGGAACCACCGGGATCAAGTCGGGCAGCCGGTTGGTCGCCGCGACCACGACGACCACGACCACCCCGGCGGCGGACAGATTCTGCTGGTGACGCAGGTTCCGATCTACGGTTAAGAGCACCTCGAACCCGCCGGCTGCCATCAGTGCCAGCAATTCGCCGTACTTCTTGCCGGCCCAACCCCATCTCCCGAATCTTCCGCACGTCGTGGGCGGGGAATTCGCGGCGGAGTGGCCGGGGGACGCACTCTTCAAGCAGAACGCGCATGGCTCACTAACAGGCCGGTGGCGTGGTCGAGCGCGGCGACGGCCTGTTCGCGGGAGACCGTCGGGAAATGATCCAGGAACTCGGCCAGCGTATCGCCAGCGGCCAAGTAATCCAACAGGGTCCGAACCTGGACGCGGGTGCCGACGAACACAGGGACGCCGCCCATGATGTCGGGGTCGGTGTGGATGACGGACGGCGAAAGCGGCATGGTGATCCCTCTACGCCCAACAGGTGATAGCCAATCCCCAATTGGGACAAATCCGCGTCGAGTTCGTCTCGCTACCCTTGAGACTACGCTCAGCGTAGCGACCCGCATCGGCGGTTGTCAAAAACAGTCTCCGGTCGCAACAGAATTCTCCCAAGCGGTAAACTGACCGTCCCAAACCCAGGCCCAGAGAATTGCGGGCCGATCACCTTTTGTCTGCCCGTGTGTCCGTCTGTCGGAGGTTCCTATGCCACACCGCGAAGACTTGGACGGCGATGCGATCTTCGTCCTGCACGACTTCCTGACGGCCGACGAGTGCCAATACTACATCAACGCCAGCGAGGCGGTCGGGTACGGCGATGCGCCCATCTCGACTTCCCGCGGGGCCGTCATGGCCAAGGACATCCGCAACAACGACCGCCTCATGGTGGACGAACCGACGCTGGCCGCGGAACTGTTCGCGCGATTGCTGCCGTTCCTGCCCGCGGACATCAATGGGACCACGCCGGTCGGCCTGAAC
>JBBQCQ010000235.1:0-6272 GCA_038318835.1 Gemmatales bacterium
GAAGGCCCCGCCGTTCTTCGCGGGGGTGACGATGGCCGACCCGCGGCGGCTCGTCCGCCGCGTTACGTTGTCGTTAGCCGGGCGGTTGCCGACCGATGCGGAACTGCGTGCCGCCGACCGCGATGGCATGAAGGCACTGCCGGCCATCCTCGATGCGATGATGACGGAAGACGCCTTCTATGACCGCCTCCGCGAAGGGTTCAACGACATCTTCCTGACGCTCGGCGTGGACGGCAACCCGGACCAGAACGTGCTGTCTTACGAGCACTTCGAGAAGACCCGTCTGTGGTATCAGAAGCATGACCTGAGCCACATCGCCGACGAGAAGGAACGCCGACAGGCTGGGTACAAGCTCGCCAACGACTACCGCAAGGCTCTGCTCGCCGAACCGATGAAACTCGTCGAGCACATCGTTCGCACCGATAGGCCGTTCACGGAGATCGTCACCGCCGACTACATCATGGTGTCGCCGTACTCGGCCCGCGGGTACGGCGTCTTCGAGCAACTGAAGGGGCAGTTCAAGAACCCCGACGACCCGTTCGAGTTCGTGCCGGTCACGCTGAAGGCGCTCACCGGCCGCTCGAAGGACACGAACCAAGACTCGGCCACCGGCTTCTACCCGCACGCCGGCCTGCTCAGCACCTTCCAGTATCTCGCCCGCTACCCGACGACGGAGACGAACCGCAACCGCCTGCGGGCGCGGATGTACTATCAGCACTTCCTCGGTGTGGACGTGCTGGAACTGGCCGCCCGCGTGTCGGACGCGGCCGCGGCGACGGCGAAGTACAAGGTGCCGACGATGGAGGCGGCCGAGTGCGTGGTCTGCCATCGCACGCTCGACCCGGTGGCCGGGCTGTTCCAGGACTACTGGCGGTTCGCCGAAATGGGCGTGTACGGCAAGCGGAAGGGCGGGTGGTTCAAGGATATGTTCGCGGCCGGCTTCGAGGGCGAAGACCTGCCGGCCAATCAGCGGTGGCGGGCACTCGCGTGGCTCGGCGACCGCACCGCGAACGACCCACGGTTTGCGGTCGCAATGGTCGAACACGCCTACTACCTGCTCACTGGCCGCAAGGTGTTGCTGCCGCCGAAGGACCTCGACGACCCGCACTTCGTCGCGAAGCACCGGGCGTACCGCGAACAACGCCGCACGGTCGAGGCCATCGCCGGGCGGTTCGTGAAGGCGAACTTCAATTTCAAGGTCGCGATCAAAGAGTGGGTGCTGTCCGACTTCTACCGCGTGGATGGGCTGGCGACGACCGCCCGTGACCCGAAGCGGCGGGCCGAACTCGACGACGTGGGCCTCGTGCGATTGCTCTCACCGGAGCAAATCGAACGGAAAGTTGGCGCGATCTTCGGCATGCGGTGGAACCGTCTCGAAGGCGAACTCGCCAAGCTCTACGGCGGCATCGACTCTCAGGAAGTGACCGAACGCGCGCCCGATCCGAGCGGGGCGATCGGAGCCATCCAACGGATTTTGTCGAACGACGTGGCGTGCAAGAACGTGGCCCGCGACTTCGCTCGCCCGGCCGCCGACCGCAAACTCTTCCCCGGCATCGAACCCGACGTGGTCCCCGGCTCGGACGTCGCCGACACGAAGATTCGCACAGTCATCGTTTACCTGCACAATCGCATCCTCGGCCGCACCGACAAGCCGGACTCGACGGAAGTCGATCGCACGTTCAAACTGTTCGCCGGTGTGGTGGCCGACGCGCACGAACAGAAGGGCTTCGACAAGCGGGAAGCCTATGCCTGCCGGCAGGGCGTGCCCGGCGATGACCCGCACTACACCGTCCGGGCGTGGCGGGCCGTGGTGACGTACTTACTACGGCGGCAAGAGTTCCTGTACGAGTGAGTGACCCATGCGACGCGACTTTCTCAAGCTCTGCGGGTTGGCCGGCCTCGGGTTCGCTGTGCCGGTCGTGCATCCGCGGATGGCTGCGGCTCCGAAGGACGAACCCTACGGCGGGCCGTATTACGTCGTCTTCAACGCCTCCGGCGGGTGGGACACGACGTATTTCATGGACCCGAAGGGCACCGGCGGCATCAACCGCCTGTACCAGCACGGCGACATCCTTACGAATGGCGCGCATGCCTTCGCGCCGACGGCCAAGCAGGTGAAGGTCGGGCTGAGTAACGAGGACTTCTATGCCGCCCACGGCAAGGAACTGTTCGCGTTCAACGGCCTCGATTATTCGGTGAACAACCACTCGCCGGGTGCCCGATACATGGCCACCGGCAAGCTCGACAGCCTGGCCTACCCGACGTTCGCGGCCCTCGTCGCGGCCTGTCGCGGGCCGGCCTGCCCGCTCGCGTTCCTCACGTTCGGCAACTACTCGGCCACCGGCAACCTCGTGGCCATGTCGCGGGTGCCGTACTTGCCGTCACTCCAGAAGATCGCCAACGCCGACGCGGTCGACGGGAATGTAAAGTCCCTGTATCACGACAAGTTCGCCCTCGACCGCATCGAGGAAGCCCTGAAGGAGCAACAGGAATCGCGGGCGACCGTGCCGCGACTGCCGCGCGAGGAGCGCGGCGAGAACATGCTATACGCGGCCCAGGTGAACTCGAAGGCGCTGGAGCGGGTGACGCAGTACATCCCGAAGACCTCGCCGAAGGAGCGGCTCTCGCAGCAAGCCGAGATCGCACTGGCGTCGTTCAAGGCCGGCGTGTGCGTGTCCGCGAACCTCAGCATCGGTCAGTTCGACAGCCACGCGAACAACGACGTCGACCAGATGAAACTGCTCCCCGAGTTACTCGCCGGTGTCGCGTATGTCCTGCGGCGGGCCGAAGAGTTGAAGATTCGCGAACAGCTCGTCGTGATTTTGCAGAGTGAGATGGGCCGCACGCCGACCTACAATGCCGGGAACGGCAAGGATCACTGGTCGATCGGCTCGATCGCGTTCCTCGGTCGCGGCATCACGGGCAACCGCGTGCTGGGGGCGACGGACGAAAAGCAGTTCGCCGTGCCATTCGAGCCGAAGGCGTTGAAGGCGAACAACGAGAAGGGCATCCGCGTGCGGCCGGAGCATGTGCACGCGGCCCTGCGGGAGTTCGCCGGCATCGCCGACCACCCGCTGAGCAAGAAGTTCCCGCTCGGCGTGCCCGAGGCGGAACGGCTCGTCGGCTTCTGGGGTTAGGTATTTGGGCGAAAGCCCAGACACGGCCGTGCCTGGGCTTTCGCCCAAAAATCTTGTTAGGGGCACAGCCAGGGAAAGTACATCTTCGTGATGGGCGATGGTCAATCTCGCCGGGTCGCCACAACCGCCCGTCGGTAGAATCGTGCAACCTGCTGAAAAGGACCATGCTATGACGACGAAAGCCTTTGCCGCCCCGTCGGCTAACACCCCGTTGGCCCCGTTTTCGCTCACCCGCCGCGAACCGCTTCCAACGGACGTGGTCATCGACATCCTGTACTGCGGCGTCTGCCATTCGGACTTGCACCAGGCCCGCAACGAGTGGAAGGAGTTCGTCCCCACCACCTACCCGTGCGTGCCGGGCCACGAGATCGTCGGCCGGGTGGCGAAGGTCGGCGGCAGCGTGAAGAAGTTCAAGGCCGGCGATCTGGCCGCCGTCGGCTGCATGGTCGATTCGTGCCGCACGTGCGCGAGTTGCAAGAAGGGGCTGGAGCAATACTGCGAGAACTTCGCCACCTTCCCCTACAACAGCGAGGACAAGAAGTCCGGCGGCGTGACCTACGGCGGGTACTCCGATTCGATCATCGTGGATGAGGCGTTCACGCTGAAGTTGTCGGACAAGCTCGACCTGGCCGCGACGGCCCCGCTGCTGTGTGCCGGCATCACGGCGTACTCGCCTCTGCGGCACTGGAAGGTGGGGAAGGGGCAGAAGGTCGGCATCGTCGGTCTCGGCGGCCTCGGGCACATGGGGGTGAAATTCGCCAGTGCGTTCGGCGCGCACGTCGTGCTGTTCACCACATCGCCGGAGAAGATCGAGGACGGCAAGCGACTCGGTGCGCACGAGGTCGTCGTGTCGAAGAACGCCGACGAGTTGGCGAAGCACCGCAACAGCTTCGACTTCATTCTCGATGCCGTGTCGGCCGAGCACGACATCAACTCGTACCTGAGCCTGTTGAAGCTTGACGGCACGCTGTGCCTGATTGGCGCACCCGAGAAGCCGCTGCCGGTCGCGGCGTTCAACCTGCTGATGCCACGGCGGTCGTTCGCCGGGTCGGGCATCGGCGGCATCGCCGAGACGCAGGAGATGCTCGACTTCTGTGCCGAACACGGCATCACCAGCGACGTGGAGCAAATCCCCATCCAGAAGGTGAATGAGGCTTACGACCGCCTCCTGAAGGGGGACGTGAAGTACCGCTTTGTGATCGACATGGCCTCGCTGAAGGGGTAAGGGGTCGCGATGCTACTTCGGCGGGTGGAGCAGGGCCGCGAGTTGCTCCAACCCGTCGAACAGGCGCGGGCCGGGCCGCGAGAGCAGGTCGTCGTCGATGTGCAAGAGGCGGTTCTCGCGGACGGCCGTCAGGCCCCTCCACGCCGGCCGGCGGGCGACGCGGCCGACTCGCTCCAGCGGTTCGCCCATCTGCCAAAGGACGATCGCGTCGGGGTTGCGGCGGATGATCTCTTCCTCGCTGATCGGCACGTACACTTGGTCGGTGTCGGCGAACAGGTTCCGCCCGCCGGCCAGTTCGAGCATTTCGCCCGTATAGGATTTTGGCCCGGCGGTCGCCAGCGGTTCTTCGCCCAGCAGTAGCAGCACGCGGGGCCTTTGATCGAGGGGCACGTTCGCGGATCGTTTGCGGACAGCCTCCGCCCGGCTCACGAGGCGGTCGGCGAGGGCGTTCGCCTCCGCGGCGTGGCCTGTGACCACGCCGAGTTGCCGGACGTTGTGGACAATCTCGGCGAGCGTCTTCGCATCGTAGCTGAGGACCGACAGCTTCATCGCACGAAGGCCCGCCGTCATCTCTTGCTGGAAGCCGCCGGTCGTCAGGACCAGGTCGGGGGCGAGGCCCAGGATCGTCTCCGTGCTGATCGTCTTCGGCGAAAACCCGCCCACCTTCGTGCGATTGTCGGCCTCCGGCGGGTAGGTGCAATAGGTCGTGTCGCCGACGACCTGATCGCCGGCCCCGATCGCGAACAAGATTTCCGTGTTCGCCGGGGCGGTTGAAACGATTCGCATCGGTCGGGCCGGCAGCGTCGCGGTGAAGCCGACGCTGTCGGTAACGGTCTGCGGGAACGCGGCATCTGCGACCACGGGCACCGGTACCGGCACGGCGGGGCGGCAGCCGAGGGCGACCAGAAGCAGGAGCGGCACGATTCTCGTCGAACGCACGACAAATTCCTCAGACACGGCGGCGTTGGAGCAGGTACAGGAAGAACGGCCCGCCGAGGGCGGCCGTGACGATGCCGACGGGCAGTTCCGTCGGGGCCGTAAGCGTGCGGGCGAGCGTGTCGGCGAAAACGAGCAGCGTGCCGCCGAGTAGGGCACTCGCCGGGATGAGGGTGGTGTGGGATTCGCCGACCAGCCGCCGGGCGAGGTGCGGAGCGATGAGGCCGACGAAGCCGATGATGCCCGCCGCCGCGACCGCCGCCGCCGCCGCCAGACTCGCCGCCGCGACGACGAGGCCGACCACGAGGCGGACCCGCAAGCCCAGACTTCGCGCGACCTCCTCGCCTTCTGCCAGAGCGTCCAGCGGCCGGGCGAGTGCCCACACGGCGAGGGTGCCGCCGGCGATCCACGGGGCCGACTGCCACAGTTCCGGCCAGCCGCGGCCGGCCAGGCTGCCCATCAGCCAGTTCACCGTGCGGGCGAGTTCCTGGTCGTTCCACGACATGAGCAACCAGACGGCCGCGTTCAAGAGGGTAGACACCGCCACGCCCGTGAGCATGAGGCCGGCCGCCGACTCGGATCGCACGGCAGCCGCGAACGAGTACGTGAGGAAGGCGGCCCCCATCGCCCCGGCGAACGCTCCGAGTGTGACCGGGCTGAGGACGCCGAACGCAAGTGCGTGCCCCCCGCCGAGGATGACCGCCGTCGCGCCGAGGGCGGCCCCGCTGGCCACGCCGATCACGAACGGTTCCGCCAGCGGATTGCGGAACAACCCCTGGTACGCCGTGCCGGCGGTAGCCAGGCCGGCCCCGATGCATGCGGCCAGTAGTGCCCGCGGCAGGCGCAGTTCCAGCACGATCGTCCGAGCCGGCCCCGACGATGTCGAGGGGTTCGCGATGGCCGTGAAGACATCTTGAGGGTGAATCCAGACCGCACCGACGGCGAGGCTGGCGACGACCGTCGCCGCAAGGATG
>JBBQCQ010000236.1:0-6252 GCA_038318835.1 Gemmatales bacterium
TCCGCGTTCCACACTCCGAACTCCGAGTTGAAATCAATCGTCGGTCACCGCGGTGATCGGGCGAATCCAGATGTTGCGGAACCGCACCGGGTTGCTGTGGTAGTACAACTCGATCGCGCCCTTCGGCGGGTGCGGCTTGTCGTAGCTCGGCATCGCCCGGTACGGCGTGGTGCCGACCAACTCGTAGTGGTTGTGGATCAACACGCCGTTGTGCAGCACCGTGATGACAGCCTTCTTCGTCAGCTTGCCGGCGGCGTCCCACATTGGCGATTCCCAGATCACGTCGTAAGTCTGCCACTCGCCCGGCTTCTTCGACGCCCCCACGAGCGGCGGGCGCTGGCCGTACATCGCCCCGCACATGCCGTCCGCGTAGGTCAGGTTGTCGAACGAGTCGAGAATCTGAATCTCGTAGCGGCCGTAGATGTTCACGCCGTTGTTGCCGCGGCCCTGGCCCCTGCCTTCGACCTTTGCGGGAGTGGCGAACTCCAGGTGCAACTGGAAATCGCCGAACTCGTCGCGGGTGCGAATCTTCCCCTTCGTCGCCTCGGCGAACCCGTCGGCGATCTTCCATTCGGGGGCGGCGTTCTTGTCGCCGACCCACTTCGACAGGTCCTTGCCGTCGAATAGCACGACCGCGTCCGACGGGGCGGCGGCCATCTGGCTGAAGGTCTCGCCCGGCGTGACGATCGGCGGTTGCGGGCGGTCGGGGTCGTGGATGTGCCACTTGCTGCCGGCGATCTTCGGCGTGTCTTTGTACCCGTCGGTGTTCTTCTTCGGCGGGTCGGCAGCGAGTACGAGACCGCACAGGGTGGCTCCCGTGAGGACCATGAGCAGGCGGCGAGTAGAGCGAATCATCGTGGCGATTCTCCAGACAGAAGGGGAAAGGGGCGGGCCGGGCTACTGTACGAACCGGCGGCCGCGAAGACGGGCCGAGTGGTCCCGAAGCCAACGGGCACGAACAGATCGAGCCGACCTTTGCCGGGCTTGGCGAAATTTATTCTCGCTCGGCATCGTGATTGCAGCTCAGGCAGTGTGTCTCTGTGTCCCCCTTTCAAGGAATGCGATCATGAACAACCCACAACAAAATAGTGGCGCGCGGGAAGCCGCGGCGAGCACCTTCGGCCAAGTGGCAGACAAGGCCGGCCATGTGGCTGATAAAGTCGCGGACAAGGCAAGCCACGTGGCCGACAAGGTTTCGGGCTACGCCTCGGACGCCTACGGCAGCGTGAAGGACGCCGGCCACAAGGTGGAAGAGTGGACCGAAGACGCCTACTCGGCGACCTCGAAGCAAGTCGGCCATTATACTGACGAAGTGTCGGAACTCATCAAGAAGCACCCGATCCCGGCCATCCTCATCGGCTTTGGTGTCGGCCTGCTCATCGGCCGCGCGGCCCGCTAAGTCGCACGGTCATAACCGCGAGCAGGCCCGGATCAAACTTGATCCGGGCCCGCTCGCGGCGATTTCAGGATCACCTCGCGGATGAAGCGGTTGAACTTCGGCGAGAACACTTCCTGTCGCAATTCCCAGTGGGTGCGGACGTACTTCAGTTGGAATGCCGCCCGCATCGAACCCAGCATCGACTGCCAGTAATCGTCCGGCACGGTGTCGATCACCATCAGCACCCGCGACTCGGAGATGAGGAAAGCCTCTTCGTACAGGTTCACCATGCAGTTCGCCAGGAACCGCTGCGGATGCGTCGGGCCGTTCGGGTTCGTCGGGTCGTCCTCGGCGGCCGTGTATTCTTCGCGCTTCATCCGCTCGAACAGGTGCGGGTGTTCGACCAGCTTCAGCAAGACACCCTGGAAGCGGCCGTAAATCTGGCTGTACACGCCGGCCCGCAACGACGTGAGAACCGCGAGCGTACCGATGAGGCTGCCCGACAGCACGATGAGCGTGCCGATGCGAATGACCACGTCGGCGTAATCGTACCAGTCGCGAATTTTCACCGGCGGGGCAGCCGGCGGGGCAGCCGGCGGGGCAGCCCCAACCTGCGCGTAAACGATGCCCACGGCGAGGCCGAGCGTCACCGCAACGGCGAGCAACAGAAAGAACGCCAGCTTACGTGCCATCGGCGGCTTACTTCTTGTCGGTCGGGATCGACGGAATAATCAGGGCCGGTTGCCGCGGCGGCGGTTCCGTCCGCAGCAGGTCGTTGGGCACCTTCACCTCGCCGGTCAGCACCATTGTCGGTTCTTCAACCTTGATGGCTGGCATCGTCGCCGGCATCGTCAGGCCGCTCGGCACGATGAGGCCGTCCTCGATCACGGGCGGCTTGATGGCCGCTTCTGTGGGAGCCGGCGGCGTGGCGTTGGAATGCGTGCCGAGGTAGTACGCCCCACCCACGGCCGCAAGAACGAGAATACCGATCAAAGCTTTTCGCATATCCGAACCCTCCGAAGTCGCGGAACTTTAGCGAACCCCGGTGGGCGTGTCGAGGGGAACCCGATAATCCGCGTAACTCCCCTACCCTTCGCCCCTTGCCGGGTTCGGACGGATCGTCTAAGCCATAACCTGCCAGTCACCTGCCGCCGAGATTGTGCCACCCATGATCGTCGTCGAGAACCTGTTCAAGTATTACGGCGAATACCCTGCCGTCCGCGGCGTGTCGTTCGAGGTGCCGAAGGGCCGCGTGGTTGGCTTCCTCGGGCCGAACGGCGCGGGCAAGTCCACCACCATGCGCATCCTCGCCGGCTACCTGACGGCCACTTCCGGCAAGGCGAGCATCGACGGCCGCGATGTGTTCTGGGATCCGATCGAGGCCCGTCGCCGCATCGGATACATGCCAGAGAGTTGCCCGCTGTACACCGATATGAAGGTCAGCGAGTACTTGAAGTTCCGGGCCGGGCTGAAGGGTCTGGGCTGGGGCACGCGACGCAAACGCATCGAGTACGTCCTCGAACGCTGCTGGCTGAAGGACGTGCGGAACCAGATCATCGGCACGCTGTCGAAGGGCTACCGCCAGCGGGTCGGCCTCGCCGATTCGCTGCTCGCCGACCCGCCGGTGCTGATCCTGGACGAACCGACGGCCGGCCTCGACCCGACGCAGATTCGCGAAACCCGCAAGCTGATCCGCGAACTCGGCCAACAGCACACGATGCTGCTGAGTACGCACATTCTGTCGGAAGTCGAAGCCGCGTGCGACTCGGTCATCATCATCTATCAAGGGCAGGTGGCCGCCGAGGGATCGCTGGCCGCCGTCCGCGAACGGTACGGGAACGAAAACCTGGAAGACATCTTCGTCCGCCTCACGGGCCAAGAGGGAATCTAGCTACACCCGTTATTGGTGATTCGTCATTGGTGATTGGACAAAACCAAGAACCGGGCGAAGCACCAATCACGAATCACCAATAACGAATGCTGAACACCGATGCGTCCCACCCTGGCCCTGATTAAACGCGAATTCACCGCGTACTTCTTCTCTCCGATCGGCTTCGTCACGCTGGCGGTGTTCCTGCTCGTGACGGGGCGGCTGTTCGGTGTGACGATGAACCTGCTCACCGAACCCGGCCCGCGTGGCACCGAGTTCCCGATGCAGGCGCTGCTCGGCGACGAGAAGTTCTGGCTGGTGTTCCTGTTCATCCCGCCGCTGCTCACGATGCGCCTGCTGGCAGAAGAACGCGGCAGCGGCACACTCGAAAGCCTGATGACGGCCCCCATCCGCGACTGGCAGGTCGTGGCCGGCAAGTACATCGCGTGCCTGATGTTCTACGTCGTGCTCTGGCTGCCCACCCTGGCCTACTTGCCGGTGCTGCTCGACATGGACGCCACCACGTGGCAACCGCGGATCGACTACTGGCCGGTCGTGACCTCGTACCTCGGCGCGTTCCTGGCCGGGGCGATGTTCCTGGCCATCGGCCTGTTCGTCTCCAGCCTCGTGAAAAGCCAACTCGTGGCCGCGATGATCGCGATGCTGCTGAGCCTGGTCTTCGTGGTCGCGGCCTTCTGGCGACCGGACTACGACACGGGATCGCTGACGACGAAGTTGGTGAACTTCATCAGCGTCCCGGAGCACTTCCGCCGGGATTTCACCCGCGGCATCCTCGACACGCGGCATATTGTGCTGTACGCCACGGTCACGCTCTTGTGCCTGTTCCTGACGGTGCGGAGTCTCGAAGCTCGGCGATTAAGATAATTCAAAGTTCAAAACTCAAAGTTCAAAGATGAAGACAGGGCCGATCCAGTTTTATCTTTGAACTTTTGACTTTGAATTTTGAACTGAGGTTTTCCTAATGGCTGACGCTCGGCATCGCACGACACTCGGCAACGTGTTCCGGTTCACCATCCGCGGCCTCGGGCTCACGGGGTTGCTCGCGGCCGCGGTCGGCGGCGTGCTGCTCGCCACGGAACTACCCGCCATCGACCTCCCGGCCGAGGGCGGCACCGTCGACAAGGCCACCGCCGGCGCGACGGCCCTGTGGAACAACTACTACGCCGCCTTCCACGGCACCTTCGGCGACGCCGCGAAGATCGCCAGCTACGTCCTCGGCGTCGGCGTCATCGCGGTCGCCCTGTGGGTGCTCGTCGAACTCGTCGGCGCACTGACGCTCGTCACCGGCCGCCGCACGGCCGTCGGGGCCAATGGCTACCTGCAAACCGGCCTCGCCGTCGCGCTCGTGGTGCTCGTCAACGTCTGGTCGTTCTCGCACTACCGCCGCTACGACTGCACAAAGGCGGGCCTGTTCACGCTGCCGCAAGAGGTGCAGGACGAATTGAAGAAGATCACCCGGCCGACGGATGTGATCGTGCTGAAGATGCGCAAGCCCGACGCGGCGAACGCGGCCAACAGTTCCACCGACGATAGCCTCGTCTCGGCCGCCGACCGCAAGGTGACAGAGAAGGTTCGCGACCTGGTCGATCTCTTCCGCGAGATCGGCCCGCAGTTCCAGGTGACGGTCCTGGACACCACCGACGAGGGCTACCTCGACCAACTCGATTCGGCCACGAAAGCTTCGCCGACGCTGCGCACGGCCATCGAGACGGCACCCGAAAATAGCATCTTCTTCCACGCCGACGGCAAGGTGCAACGCCTCAGCTTCGCCGAGTTCTACCTGCTCGACAAGACCGCGTCGCAAGACCTGGTCGAACGAGCCGACGGCACGACGCAGCCGAAGAACAAGAACCTCGTGCTCATCCCGCAGGGCATTCGGCCGTTCGCGGATCGCATTTTCAAGCTCGGCGAGAAGAAGCCGAAGGTCGGGTTGCTCATCATCCACCCGTTCTTCGCGTCGCAGGCCGGCGGCGACGAGGAGGCCGACCGCTACACCAGCGGTGGCTTGCGGCGGATGCTCGAACGCAACGGCTTCGAGGTGGTGGACGTATTCACCCGTCGCGGTCTCGGCCGGGGGGCCGGCACCGCGGCCGGCGACACCTTCGCCGAGAACGAACTGGCCGCCCTGGAGAACACCTACACAGCCCTCAGCAGTCGGCAGCCGCGGCTCGAACTGTCGCTCATGATGTACCAGAAGACGAAGGACACGGTGGACCGCGAACCGCTCGACCAGATCACGAAGAAGCTCGAATTCCTGCGGTTCAACAAGGCGTTCGACACTGAGTTGGACCGCAAGGAGGCGTCCGACTTCATGGCCACGAACATCAAGGCGATCCAGGAACGCCTCAAGTCGAACCAGGAAGAACTCGACCGCGTGCGACCGAAGTACCTGGACGCGCTCAAGAACGAGCGGGCCACCGAAGCCCGTCGCACGACCGACGTAAAGCTTAAGCTCGGCCGGGCTGTGGCCGACTGCGATCTGCTGATCGTGCCACGACAGACGACGCCGACCCTCGTCACGGGCGACTTCCTGCCACCGGCGATCTACTCGTTCACCGACGAGCAGGCTGACGTGGTGAAGGACTTCGTGAAGGCCGGCAAGCCCGTCCTCGGCCTGTTTGGGGCCGTCGATCCGTCGAACGTTCGGCCGATCCCCGGCTTCCCGGCTGACGCCCTGGAAGCGGTCTTCACCCGCCTGGGCTTCGAGTTCAGCAACCTGACCGTTATGTACGACGCCGAGACGCGAGCGATGGTCGAGCAGAGTGGCGAAACCCTACGAGCCGGCGGTACGGTCACGGTGCCGCCGCTGACGTTCGACGTGCCGAAGGACAAGAAGGCCGCCAACCCGATCGCCGAGGCGATGCGCGTCTCTGGCCGCACGGCGGCAGCCCAGGCGGAACTGCGGCGGAACTGGTTCCGACCGATCTACCTGAGTTCGAGCGTGGCCGCGAAACAGAAGTTCGTGGCGACGATTGCCGAGAGT
>JBBQCQ010000237.1:0-6239 GCA_038318835.1 Gemmatales bacterium
GGCATTGTTCCCGGAATTGAAGCCGCTGCTGAAGGTGGCCGTGCGATTACATCCGCGATTCGGCGACGAACCGTTGCCGACGGAATCGAAGCTTGGGGGACAATTCTTGTGGCCGGCCGCCGAGGAATGGCCGCGGTGCCCGGAGTTTCAAATTCCGATGCAGCCCGTGCTGCAACTGCGGGCGGAAGACGCCCCGTCCCAGTTCCCGTTCCGGCCGAAGACTGATCTCTTCCAACTCTTTTGGACGCCGAAGGCCACGAAGGCGGGACCGCCGCACCTCGCGGCGGCGTGGCGTTCGGCTAGTAAGGCTGGCCCGTTCGCGGTTTCGCCGCCGGTCGAAGGCGCAGACTTCGGATATGTTCCTCTGCCGTGTCGCTTCTTCCTTGAGCGCGTTGCGGAACTGCCGCCGGTGGTGCTAATGCCGGCCCAGATGCGGGCGAAGGTCGATGAGGAGAACTGGCCGGTCGAGTATGCCACGCACCTCAGCACGGCCCCCGGCACGAAGGCCGGCGGCTGGCCCACACACCCGGAGACGGTCAGTTGCTGGACCTGCGTGCGGCCGATGGACTACCTGCTGACTGTGGATTCGAGCGAGTGGTCGGCGACGACGATGGCCCGTTGGAAGCCGACTCAAGACCCGGACGAAATCGGCTTTCGTCAGGCCGCCGGACTGCGACTCGGCCAGTCGGATCATGCGGCGGTACAGTTTTACATCTGCCGGCGGTGCGAGTCGTGGCCCCTCCGGGCTGTGACGATCGGTTAGGCTTTGCTGCTCGGTGCCCACGCCCACACGTCCGGTGATCGAACGCCGGGGCAGCGGTTTACAGATGGGCGCGGTACTCCATAATAAGGACAACATCCCCTTCCACCCGACAGGATTCCCATGCACGCCCCCGATCCCGGCCGACGTTCGTTCCTGATCTCTTCGGCCGCCCTCGCGACGGCCTCGCTCGCCAGTGCTCAACCGGCCGCCGGGCCGTTGTTTGCTTACGTGGGCACGTTCAGTTCGCCCCTCCGCGATGTGCTGCCGACGCAGGTCGATCTGCCGCCCGGTAATGGTCGTGGCATTCACATCTTCAGCGTGAATCGCACGACAGGCGTTCTCACGCCTGCCGGCGTTCGCGAGTTGGGCACCAGTCCGAGTCATCTCGCAGTGAATACCACTGGCACGCGGTTATACTCGGCGAACGAAACCGACCGGGTCGGCCCCGAGAAAGTCGGCACAGTCAGTGCCTTCGCGATCAACCCGACCGATGGCAAACTCGAACACCTGAACACGGTGCCGTCGGGCGGGGCAGGGCCGACTTACCTGAGCGTTCAACCGACCGAGAAGTTCGTGCTGGTCGCGAACTACTTCGGCGGGTCGGTGGCGATACTGCCGGTGCTGCCCGACGGACGACTGGGGGAAGCGACCGACATCAAGGTCGCATCCGGAAAGGTTGGCCCCGCGAAGGCGGCGAACGCACCGCCCGGCAGCTTCGCGTTCAGCGGCCACGACCGCACGCACGCGCACATGATCCAGACCGACCCGGCCGGGAAGTTCGTGCTGCACATCGATCTGGGCCTGGACAAAATTTTCATCTGGCTATTCGACACGACGAAGGGCGTGCTGACCGCGAACGAACCGGCCGCCGTGGCGCTGCCGCCGGGCGATGGGCCGCGGCACTTCCACTTCCACCCGAACGGGAAGTGGCTGTATTGCGTGCAGGAGGAAGGATCGACGATCGTCCTGTTCGACTACGCCGCCGCGACGGGGCGGCTGACATCCCGGCAGACGATCTCGACGTTGCCGCCGGGCTTCGCGGGAAGCAATTTTTGCTCGGAAATCCTGGTGTCGGCCGACGGGCGATTCGTGTACGTCGGCAACCGCCTGCACGACAGCATCGGCATTTTCTCCGTTGGCCCGACGGGCACGCTGACCTACGTCGGCGAGGAGTGGACGCGAGGAAACTACCCGCGGAGCTTCGCCTTCGATCCGACCGGCGGGTTCCTATATTGCTGCAATCAGCGGGGTGATAACGTGGCGACGTTCGCGGTGGACCGCAAGACCGGCAACCTGACATTCACTGGCCAGTACACCGCGGTCGGCAACCCTTCGTGCATCGTCTTCCTCGATCGCAAGCCGACCGGATGACGCTAACGGCGATCTTCTGACACGAGCAGCCAACCCAGCGTCAGGCAGACGGGAATGGCGTTGAAGTGCGGCTACGCGGCGGCGGGTGCGGTCGCCCGCCACACCACGACAGCATCGACTACCGGGACGACGGCCCCCAAGAGCAGGAAGCCGCCCAGCGACCGCCTCTCCCCGCGTCTCGGGAGGAACAGGACGGCCAGGCCGAAGGCGATCTCGCGAATGCCGAGCAACGGCGGCAGCAGGTTGTGCGACTCGCCAGGCACGCCGAAGAGACTCAGGCCGATGTCCGACGCGACGAGGAAAAACAAGCCGTTGCCGGCGAGTAACACGCCCACGGCCGCGGCCGCCGGAATCGCGAAACGGGAAAGGTTCAGGGGCATGGAACTCGACCCCCAGGAATTTCGCGCCGTCGAACTCGGCGACGACCTCTCATTCATAGTCGGCCGACTACCCGCCGCGCTAGTGTGGACACCGGAGCAGGTCGCGACCGCTTGGAACCTGCATCCCGAAGAGAAGCCGACGATCTTCCTCCACGGCCGCCAGGTGATGGTCCCGCGATGGCAACAGGCCTACGGCACCGACTACCACTTCAGCGGGCAAACGAGTCTCGCGGAAGTTATCCCCGCAATCCTTCAACCGCTACTTGCCTGGGCTATCGAGGCAATCCACCCGCAGTTGAACGGTGTGCTGCTAAATTGGTACGATGGCTCCGGGCACTACATCGGCCCGCACCGCGATAGCGTTCGGAACATGATCGAGGGCGTGCCCATCGTCACGATCTCGTTTGGCGAAACACGGACTTTCCGACTGACGATCGGGCGGGACAAACGAGATTTCGTGGCAGACCACGGCACCGTGTTTGTCCTCCCTCAGGAAACGAACCGGGTGTGGAAACACGGCGTGCCGAAATCGGTGAGGTACGTCGGCCGGCGAATCTCGGTCACGATCCGCGGCTTCACTCAGCCGTCCTGATGCGGCAATGGGTTGTGGGCGAAGATCCAATCTTCGATGGGCTGACCCTGCAGGAGGTGGCGGTCCACGAACTCGGGAATGCGGTCGGCCGTCATGTCGTGGTAGTACGTCCCCTCGGGGTAGACGACGAGGATTGGCCCGCTGTCGCACACCCGCAGGCACTGCACTTTCGTCCGATAGCACGCGGTTGGGCCGGTCGCCAGCGAGAGGTTCCGGCGCTTCAACTCAATCTTGAGTGCGTCCCACGCTTTCGCTCCGGTGTCGACCGCGCAGCAGGCGTCGCCGATGCACAGGAAGACGTGCCGGTGATACTCGCCGATGAGCAGTTTCTTCGCCATCTCGGCGAGCTTGGCCTTTTCGTCCATCACACCCTCCTCGCGGTTCGCACCCGGCGGATGACCTCGGCGAACAACAGCACCGACGATGTGGCGGCAATAATCGCGACCCAATCGAGAAGGTCGAGCGGTTCGACGTGGAAGATGCGGCCGCCGAAGGTGACGATGAGCACCTGCCCCGCGACCGTGACGAGCATGATGCCCAGGAAGATCGGGTTACGGAACAGGCCCGTCAGCCCCGACGCGGTCGGCACCAACGACCGGCAGTTGATCAGGTTCCACACCTGGAACATCACGTACACCGTGAAGAAGATTGTCACCTGCCGTGTCGTGAAGTCGGTGTACTCCGACGACCGTCCGCCGTTGCCGGCGAACCACTCGCCTCGCTGCATCCCGATGAGGAGGGCGATCATGACCACGACGAAGAAACTGGCCGTGACGCCGATGGTTCGCAGCATGTCGCGGCTGACGATACTTTCGTGCCGTCGCTTCGGGGGCAGCCGCATCAGGCCCGTCCGCGGCGATTCCGAACAGAGCGCGACGGCCGCGAACGTGTCCATGATCACGTTGATCCAGAGCAGTTGCAGAACCGTGAACGGCGGCTTGATGCCGAGGAACGGGCCGAGGAACGCGATGACGAGGGCCGACGCGTTGATGGTGAGTTGGAACTGGATGAACTTCTGAATGTTCTCGTACAGTGCCCGCCCCCAGTGGACGGCCCGAACGATGGTGGTGAAGCTGTCGTCGAGGAGGACGATCTTGCTCGCTTCCTTCGCGACCTCGGTTCCGGTGATGCCCATCGCCAGACCGACGTCCGCCTTGCGGAGCGACGGGGCGTCGTTCGTGCCGTCGCCAGTCATGGCGACGACGTGATCCTGCTCTTGCAGGAGTTTCACCAGCCGATACTTGTCGAGCGGTTGCGCTCGTGCCACCACCCGGAGTTCCGGCAGCCTCGCCTTCACAGCGTCGTCGTCGAGTGCGGCGAGTTGGTCGCTTGTGAGCACGAGCCCGCCGTCGGAGTCCAGTAGTCCCGCGTCGCGGGCGATGGCCCGTGCCGTCTCGGCGTTGTCGCCGGTAATCATTTTCACGTCAATACCCGCTGCCCGGCACTCGGCGAGGGCGGCGGGCACATCATCGCGGAGCGGGTCGCGGATGCCGACGAAGCCGTCGAATGTCAGGCCGCTGGCGTTCTCGTCCACGGACGTGCCAGCGGGGAAGTCCCGGTGCGCGAACGCCAGCGTTCGCATTCCCCCGGCAGCGGTTCGGCGAAGGGCCGCCCCGATCTGCTCACGGTGTTCGGGCGTCAGGTCGCAGTCGTCCAGGAGTTGTTCCGGTGCGCCTTTCACAAGGAGTACCGTGCGGTCGTCGGCTTCGATCACCGTCAGCATCCGCTTTTTCACGGAGGAGAAGTGCGATTGCGAACGGTACACGACGGACCCGCGCTGAACCTCGACCGCCGGCTCGCCGACCGACCGCAGCCAGTGGAGCAGGGCACCTTCGGTTGTGTTGCCGATGACGACTGGTTTGCCGTCCTTCTCCGTCAGGTGGGCCGTCGAGTTAATCGCGGCGTTCAACCGCAGAACTGGGGAATCTCCCTCGACGTGAACGACTGTCATCTGGTTGCGGGTTAGGGTACCGGTCTTGTCGGTGCAGATGACGGTGGCCGAGCCGATGGTTTCGCAGGCGACCAGTTGCCGGACGAGCGAGTTCGCCCGCGTCATCTTCCGCATGGCGAGTGCCAGTGAGACGGTCACGCTCATCGGCAGCCCTTCCGGCACAGCCACGACGATGACGATGACCATGTACACGAAGTAGCTGATGAGTACGCGGAAATCGGCGAGCAGCACCTTCACGAGGTTTTCGTCGGGCGTGGCCCAACGCAACTCGCCGACGAGGATGCCACGGACGAACAGCGCGAGGAAAATGGCCACGGCCGCGAGATAGCCAATCTTGCTAATCAGGCCCGCGAGGACGGTGAGCTTTTCCTGCAGGGGTGTGGACTCTTTACTTAGGCTGAGCTTCCGCTGAATACGGTCGGTTTCTTCGGACGCGGTCGGGTCGGTTCCGCTCAGGCGGCGAGCGATCTGGCCGAGCATCGTGTCATCGCCGACATTGGTGACGATCATCCGCCCGACGCCGCCGACGACCTGCGTGCCGCGGTACATGCTGACCGGCGTGCTGGGGGCATCGGCCTCCTCGTTCTCGGAACACGCGCCCTTCTCCACAGGTTCGGACTCGCCCGTCATCAGCGATTGGTCGAGCAGAAGTTCGGTCGCGAGAATCGGCCGGCCGTCGGCCGGGACTTCGTCCCCGGCTTCGAGCGAGACGAGATCGCCGACCACGACCTCATCGAGCGGCAAGAACTGGAGGGCACCATCCCGCACGACCTTGACGCGAATAGCATCCTTGTGGGCGTTGAGCGCCTCGAACTCGCGGTCGCTGCGGTACTCGGTCAGAAATGCAACCCCCGTCGCCAGAGCGACGGCCACCATGACCGCCAACCCCTCGTAGGACGGGTGGCCCAACGCGACACTTAGGGCAACGAGCGCGGCCGCCAGCACGAACAGTCCGGCCGGCACCCACGCTGAGAGGCGCGGCACCAGCCGAAGGGCGAAGACGATGGCCGTGGCAAAGAGGCCCACGACCCCCGCCCAGGTCGCGGCCACGAACAGGTCGATGACGAGTTTCAGGAGCGAGGCGGCAAGCAAGATGAGGATGATCGGCTCGTCGAACTTGCTGAGGAGTTTCCTCCACACCGATTCGCGAGGCAGGGGCGTGAGGCGGTTATAGCCGAACCG
>JBBQCQ010000238.1:0-6238 GCA_038318835.1 Gemmatales bacterium
TATCTGCCGCGGGGCGGGGGGCGCGGGGTGTTGGGGGGCAAACCCGGGGTGTCTGGGTTTCCCCCCCACCCCCCGCGCTCCGCACTTGTCAGGCTGCTCGCTTCAGTGCCCGAGTTTCCTCGAAGATCGCTAGCAGGCTGCGGTAGTGGTGCTCGAACGTCCAGCCCTTCGCCGCGTCGCGGGCCGACGCCGAGGCTGCCGCGCGAACGGCCGGGTCGGTGAAGATTGCCACCGCGGCTCCGAGTTCCTTCGCGTCATGCGGGTCGGCCACCACCACGCTATTGCTGCGGTCGAGCAACTCGGCCGCACCGTTGTAGCGGGTCGTCACCACCGGCAGGCCGCACGCCAGGGCTTCCAGGACCACGAGCGAACACGGGTCGTAGAACGTCGGATGCACCAGGAAATCGGCCGCGAAGTACGCCTCTTTCGGGTCCTTGCGGAAGCCGAGGAACGACACACGGTCGAGCACGCCGAGCGATTCCGCCAGCCGTTCGTAGGGTTTCGTGTGCGAGTCGCCGACCACGACGAGGCGGAAGTCGCGGTCCCGTGGCACGTGAGGCAGCGCCTTCAGCAGCGGGGCCAGCCCCTTCAGGCGGTAGTTCGTCGCGATGAACAGGCCGACGGCCGTGGACGGCGGCACGCCCCAGCGGTCCCGCTCCTCGGCCCGTCGTTTCAGGCGGTCTTCGGCCGCGAACCGCATCGGGTCGATGGCACTTCGCACCACACGAACGGCCGGCGGCGTCTCGCCGTAGAACTGCTCGAAGTGCCCGCGGACCATGTCGCTGTTCACCACGACCGTCGAGCGGTAGTCGCCGAAGTACTGTTTGCGTTCGAGCTTCGCGTAGGACCAGTTGGCCGGGTCGAACCACTTGCCGATGCCGGCGAGGAACCGCACCGTGCGGTTCGGGTGCTTCAGCAGGTTGTGTGCGTGCGTCGCCGCGTGCAACCCGCCCTGCGGGTAGAGCACGTCCTGGCCCCACGTCTTGTCGAAGCCGATGCTCACGTCCGGCTGTGCGATTCGCAGGGCCACTTCGCACGCGGTAGCGAACGACCACGCCCGTACGGCCCGCGGGCCAGCCGGCCGGGCGATGCGGTAGAAGTGCGTCGAGGCCGGCAGGGCGGCCGGGTCCCAACCGGTGGCGAACAAGTGGACGGCGTGGCCGTCGCGGGCCAGTCGGCGGGCCAGGTCGCTGATGTATGTCTCGCACCCGCCGCGGGCCGGCACGACGCTCGGATGGCACAGGGCAATGTTCATGGCGTCCGTTCCATCGCGTGTTTCTTGTTGTGCCGGTCGTACCGCTTCCACTTCAATCGCACCGGCCGTCGCAGCCAGTCGCGGGGCGGGGCCACCCCGGCCCAGTCGCCGCCACGGTAGAGTTTCCAGAATCGCAATCGGTCGCGGTCGGTCACGCCGGCCACGTCGCCAGTCGAGAACAAGAGCTGCGCCAGGTCCTTCACCTGATACCGCAGGGGGAACAGGCGGTGCAGGCCGAGGCGATGGAAGTCGATCATGAACACGCGGCCGGCGAACGCGGTCGGCACGCCCGCACACTCCGTCGCCGGCAGGTAGAAGTGGCAGAGGTAGAGGTCTTTGTGGAAGGCCCGCCGGCGGTGCAATTCGCGGGAGAGGCGGGCGAGTTCCACGATCAGGCCGCGCTTCCATTGCGCGAAGGCGGCCGGTTCCAGCGTGTGGAACGCGAGCGGGATGGCCTCGTTCAGCGGCAGCATTCCTTCGAGGGCTTCGACCGCCAGGAAGCTCTGAAGTTTGCCCCACGGCCCGCGAAACTCGCCGGCCGCCACGGGCCGCGCGACGGGGATGCCGTTCGCCTCGGCCCACCGCAGATGCTCCCACTCGGCCAGCCCCGGCGACACCGTCCGGCACGGCAGCACCGCCGCCAGCACGCCCTGCCAGCGGGGCAGTTCGTAGTGTCGCTTCAGGTACAGGTTAAGCGGTCGGCCGGCGGCGTCGGTGAGCGGCCAGTAGCTTATGCTGCGGCCCTGCTTCGCGTGCAGCGGGTCGGCCTCAGCATCGTGCATGACGCGGCGCGGCCAACCGTCGCCGGCGAACTGCTCGAAGCCGGGCACGGCGACGATGCACTCGCTCGGCCGGAGCAATCGACCGAAGATCGATCGCGGCGGGCACGGCTTCATGAGGGGCACAGTGGTCGTCATACCGTCGTCACCGCCCTTCGGAGGACGCGTTGCCCGAACGCCGGCGTCGGGGCGTAGCCATCCAGCACGCGCCGGCATTCTTCGGGCGATAGCTCGAACGCGCGAAGGAGATCGACAAGTTCGTCGAGTCGCTGGCGTTCGCCAAGATGCCCGACGAGGGCCGCGCCGTGAGTGGGGTCGATCATCAACCGCGGCCGCGAGTTCGTGATGACCACGCGAACGGCCGGGCGGGCGGGGCCGAGTGTGCAGTCGGCATCGTGAATGCCCCGCACGAGGCCGCCGAGTTGCACGAGCAGGCGTTCGCGGTCGTCGGCGTGGGTCGGGCCATTCCGCCAGTCGGCGAGCGTGACGCTGCCGGCGGGTTGTTCGTGCGCGAGGAACGAGTCGGCAGGGCCGAACCGCGTGAGCCGTTGGCCGAAGGCGAACAGTTGCGGCACGGGCACACCGGCTTTGTGCAGGTGGAACATCAGCCGCGATAACTTCGCCGCTGGCGACCGCCACGACTTGCCGCGAAGTGCCGCGAGCGTGCGGCCGAGCCAGTCGTCCGTGCGGAACCGCAAGAGCGTGGCCGGTCGGTCGCCGGCGAGGCGGATGGTCATGCGGTCGCCGGATTCGGCCGAGTAGAACGGCTCGCACACCGCCGGCCGCGGCCAGTGCTTCGCGACTTCGGGAATGGCACAGACGGCCTAATCGGCCA
Source organism: Gemmatales bacterium (assembly GCA_038318835.1). Taxonomy (GTDB): domain Bacteria; phylum Planctomycetota; class Planctomycetia; order Gemmatales; family Gemmataceae; genus Limnoglobus. Next base: position 2,870 of record JBBQCQ010000238.1, read on the forward strand.
GCCACACAAGCCGCGGATTGCGTGCGTTCGGCTGACGCTGATCGCGAACGGACGACCGCGTCAGGAGCTTCCGTGCGTGCGTGTAGATGTCGCGGGCGAACGCCGCCAGGGTTTGTTCCTCGGTCGCCATCACCAGCTTCCCCGTCCGCCGCCGATACGCTCGCAGCATTCGCAGTCGCTCGCGCGGGGTGGCCAGCCACTCGGCCAGCGTCGCGTCGAGGGCGGCGAGCGAATCCCGCCGGGCGGTGGCGTCCGGCCGGTGGCCGGGTTCGGCCGATTGCCAGTCGAGGAGCGTGGGCGAGAACGAGCCGGCCCGCACGAAGACGTGTTTCGCCGCCAGGTCCGGCGTGCCGAACCCGGCCGCGTGTAGATCCGCGAGCGATTCCCCCAGCCGAACGGCCAGAGTCCGCCGGTCGTCCAGTGACAGGGCGATGTCACTCAGCACGTCGCGGAGTTCGCGGCAGCCGGCGAGTTCATCCACCAGCAGGAACGCGCGGCCGAGGGCGTCTTCGCCGTAGGCGATCCAGTGCGGCCCCGGCAGGCCGGCATCTTCGAGGCGTTGCAGCACCTTCGCCTCGCGTTCGGACCGCGACACGGCCCCGAAACCCGCCCGCTTGTTCCGCCGTCGCACCCGCCAGCCGACGGCGTGTTCGCGCTTCAGGAACAAACTACGGGATGCGCCGCCCGACCGCACGGCCACTTGCAGCACGTGCCGGGTCGGGTGGCCGGAGACGATCTCGCCGGGCAAGGCCCACACGGCCGCGCTCGTGGTCAGGCCGCACTTCGCCAGCCAGTGGCGGTAGCGTGGGTGAACGATCAGGAAGCCGCGGCCCGGCTCCGTCGGCGCGACGACGATCTCCGGTTCGCGGAGCTTCACGGCCGGGGCGAAGTCGGTTTCCATCGGTGGCGGCATCAGGTTAACCAACACGGCGGGCCTCGGGGGTCGCGGGGAATCGGGCCAACAAATCCTGGGACGTGGCGAGCACGGTTGACGCGCTCAAGCTCGTCATGCACTGGTGGTGGCCGAGCGGGCAGACCCGCTGCTGGCATGGGCCGCACGGCAATTTCTGTTGCAGGTGGGTCGCCTTCGCGAAGTGCGTTTCCGTCCATCTGATGTGCGTCGGGCCGAACAGCGACACGACCGGCACGCCGAACGCCGCCGCGAAGTGCCGCGGGCCGCTGTCGGTGGTCACGAGCAGGTTCAACCGCTGCACGATGGCCTTCGTCAGCCCGATCGACAGGTCGGCCGTTGCGAGCGAGATGACATTGGGTCGGCCGCTGGCGGTGGCGATGCGGTTGGCCTCGTCGCGCTCGGCCGGGCCGCACAGCACCACGACGGCCGTCGAGCGACCGTCGGCGAATCGCGTCGCGACTTCGGCGAAGTACGGCCAGTGTTTCGACGCGCCGAACGCGCCGCCGGGGTTCAGGCCGATCACACGGCCGACGCGATTCAGCCCGTGGTGCAGCCAGAATTTCTCGGCTGCCGCCTCGTCGGCCGGCGTGGTGAACAGTTCCATCTGCCGGCCGGGGTTCGGCACGCCGAGTTGTTCGACGAGGCGGTTGTAGTCGTCCAGCACCGGCGTCGGCGTCGGCCGGCCGTCCGTCCCGCGGGTGGGGTACAACCGCCGGGTCAGCAGTGCATCGCGGAAGTAGCGAGCGTAGCCGACGATCTGCCGTGCGCCGGCCAGGCGGGCGAGGAGGGCCGGGCGGAACGAGTTGGGGAACAGCACGGCCGCGTCGAGCTTCTCGTCGGCGAGGCGGTTCCGCACGAAACGGAATCGGCGGTGCCGGGGGCCGGACTTGTCGAACGGGATGAGGTCATCGAACCACGGCGACCCGGCGACGGTGTCCGCGACGTAGGGCTTACTCACGGCCAGCAACCGGGCGTGCGGGAAGTGCGTGCGCACCGCCCGAATCGCCGGCGTGGCCATGACCACGTCGCCGATCCAGTTCGGCAAAAAGAGTGCAATCGTCCGCATCCGTGCGTCCTTGAGCAACAAATTGAAAACGGAACGCGGAGAACGCGGGATCGGAACGCCGGATGAAAGGCAGGATAAAACCAGAACCGGATTTTGTTCTGATCCGGTTTTCATCCGGCGTTCAAATCCGCGTCCTCCGCGTTCCCGTTTTCGCCTTTGGGCAACAACCCCACGAAGGTTTCTTCCCCTTCAATCAACTGAAAGCCGATCCGCAAGGCCCACAGTTTCCGCCCACCGAGGTCGGCGACGCGGAGCTTCACCCAGTCTTTTTGCGTCGTCACCACGACCGCGTTTGGCGGCAACTCACTCGCCCAGCGGGACAGGTCGGCCACGTCGTCGCGGGTTTAGGCGTTGTGGTCGGCGAACGTGCGGTACGCGAGCGGCGGTGCGCCGAGTTGCGTCAGCAGGCCGCGGAATGCCTCCGGGTTGCCGATGCCGCAGAAGGCCGCCAGCGGCGAAGCCGTCAGCACGGTCAGCGATTCCGTCGCGTCGAGGCCGACGAGTTCGACGGGCTGGTGGACCGCCTTCGCTATCGGCATCGTCGGGAATCGCTGCTTCAACCACGCGGCCTGTTCGTCGGCCGTGTCGGTCTGGTCGCACCGCGTCAGCACCAGCACGTCGGCTCGGCTCAGCCCGGCGACGGGTTCTCGGAGGAGACCGCGGGGGAACATCGCTTCCCGCGATAGCGGCGCGGTCGCGTCGATCAGTACGATGTCCAGGTCGCGCGTCAGCCGGCGGTGCTGGAAGCCGTCGTCGAGGATCAGCACGTCGGCGTCCAGTTCTTCAACCGCCGTCATCGCCAGTTGCACGCGGTCGGCCCCTTGCAGGTGCGGCACGTCGGGCAAGTTCTCTTCCAGCACCATCGCCTCGTCGTTGCGGTTCTGCTCGGCCCCGTACCCGCGGCTGAGGATGACGGGCCGTAGGTCGCGGTCGCGGAGCAAGCGGGCGACGTACTCCACGCACGGCGTCTTGCCGGTGCCGCCGAGGGTGAGGTTGCCGACGCTGACGACCGGCACGGCCGCTTGGAACGTGTGCTTCCAGTTGCGGTCGAACAGGCGGTTCCGCACTCGCATCGCGAGGCCGTAGGGCCAACTCAGGAGGCGAAGGCCGGCGCGGGCGGACATCGCGACCGGCCCCCGGCGCTGCCCGCGAATGATCTCGTGAAACGACTCGGCCCGCATAATAGCGACAAGCGTAACACGCGGAAATCAGGGGCGTCAATCGCGAGTGGAAACGGAAATCTTGAGCAAGAATTGGCCACAGATGAACACAGATAAAACGAAGACCGATTCACCGCAGAGGGCACAGGAGGGCACGAGACAAAGACAGAAGAGAGAGTTCAGAATTTTTTCAAACCTCTCCTCGGTTTTCCTCTCGTGCCCTCCTGTGC
>JBBQCQ010000239.1:0-6218 GCA_038318835.1 Gemmatales bacterium
TATCTTTTACGCGTCACGCCACCGAGGAAGGGTAAGGCATGTCGATCTCTCCCCAGAAGTTTCAGAAACTCCTCGTCGCCAACCGCAGCGAAATCGCCATCCGCGTGTTTCGCTCGGCGCACGAACTGGGCATCCGCACGGTCGCGATTTACTCGCACGAAGACCGCTTCGCCCTGCACCGCTTCAAGGCCGACGAAGCGTATCGCGTGGGTAAACCCGGCGAGCCCATCCGCGCCTACCTGGACATCGCCGGCATCGTTGCGCTGGCGAAGGATGTGGGCGTCGATGCGATCCACCCCGGTTACGGGTTCCTGAGCGAGAACGCTGCGTTCGCCAGAGCCTGTACGGAAGCCGGCATCACGTTCATCGGGCCGAAGGCGGACATCCTCGATTCGCTCGGCGACAAGGTGTCCGCCCGGCACATCGCCCAGCAGGCAAAGGTGCCAATCCTGTCGGGGAGCGAGAAGCCGGTGTCGGAGATCGCGGACGCGAAAGTGCTCGCGAAGGAGCTAGGCTACCCGGTCATGGTGAAGGCCGCGATGGGTGGCGGCGGCCGTGGGATGCGGCCGGTTATGACCGCGGATAAGCTTGAAGAGGCGATTCAGTCGGCCCGCCGCGAGGCCGGGGCGGCGTTCGGCATCTCGGACGTGTTCCTCGAAAAGCTCGTAGAGCGGGCCAAGCATATCGAGGTGCAACTCCTCGGCGACCGGCATGGCGGTCTGGTCCACCTGTTCGAGCGTGACTGCTCCATTCAGCGGCGGCACCAGAAGGTCGTTGAACTTGCTCCCGCTCCGAACCTGCCGGTCGACGTGCGGCAGCAGATTCTCGACGCGGCCCTCGCCGTTGGCAATGCGGTCGGCCTCGACAACGCCGGCACCGTCGAGTTCCTCTACGACAGCGATTCGCGGCAGTTCTACTTCATCGAGGTCAACCCGCGGATTCAGGTCGAACACACCGTTACCGAGGTCGTCACCGGGTACGACATCGTGCGGTCGCAAATCCTCATCGCCCAGGGTGCGCCGCTGTCGCACCCGGACATCGGTCTCGGCGATCAGGCCGCGGTGAAGGTTCACGGGTACGCTATCCAGGCCCGCGTGACGACCGAAGACCCGGCGAACAACTTCACGCCCGACTACGGCCGCCTGTCGGCGTACCGATCCGCGGGTGGCCCTGGCATCCGGCTCGACGGCGGCACCGCGTTCGGCGGTGCGGTCATCACGCCGTACTACGATTCGCTGCTCGTGAAGGTGACGGCGTCCGGCCTGCGCTTCGTCGATGCGGCCGGCAGGATGGAACGCGCCCTGCAAGAGTTCCGCGTTCGTGGAGTGAAGACGAACATTCCGTTCGTGCTGAATCTCGTCGCACACCCGCAGTTCCTCGACGGCAGCGTGACGACCAAGTTCCTCGACGAGACGCCGGAACTGTTCAAGTTCATCCCACGCCTCGACCGCGCGACGAAGTTGCTCACGTACATTGCCGACGTGATCGTGAACGGCAACCCCGAAGTGAAGGGCAAGGCCCGCCTGGAGGCGGCAGGGAAGGGGGCCGACAGCGTGCCGGCCGTGCCCGCCGCGGCCACCGCGTTCGCGAAGTCGGGCGATTTGCCCGAAGGCACACGGGATATCTTCCGACGGCTCGGAGCCACGAAGTTCGCCGATTGGGTGAGAAACGAGAAGAGGTTGCTCATCACCGACACCACAATGCGCGACGCGCACCAGTCGCTACTCGCCACGCGGATGCGCAGCTATGACATGCTCCAGATCGCCCCGGAGTACGCCCGCCGGCACACCGACTTTTTCTCGCTCGAAATGTGGGGCGGGGCGACGTTCGACACGAGCATGCGGTTCCTCAAGGAGTCGCCGTGGTACCGCCTCGCGGAATTGCGGCAGCGGGTGCCGAACATCCTCTTCCAGATGCTCCTGCGGGCGGCCAGCGCGGTCGGCTATTCGAATTACCCGGACAACGTGGTGAAGGCGTTCGTCAAGGAGTCGGCCGACGCCGGCATGGATGTCTTCCGCATCTTCGACGCCTGCAACTGGACGCCGAACCTGAAGATGGCCATCGAAGCTGTCCGCGAGACGAACGCAATCGCCGAGGCCGCGATCTGTTACACCGGCGACATCCTCAACCCGAAGCGGGACAAGTACACGCTGACGTACTTCGTCAATCTCGCGAAGGAGTTGGTGAAGTTCGGCACGCACTTCCTCGCCATCAAGGACATGGCGGGGTTGTTGAAGCCGTATGCCGCGAAGAAACTCGTGAAGGCGCTGCGGAACGAGGTCGGCGTACCGATCCACTTCCACACACACGACAGCGCCGGCGGACAACTCGCCGCGTACATGATGGCCGCCGAGGAAGGCGTGGACATCGTCGATTGTGCATTCGCCCCGCTCTCCGGCGTGACGGCACAACCGAGCTTGAACGCGCTGGCCGAGGCGATGCGGTTCCACGACCGCGACCCGAAGTTGTCGTTCGACGACCTGCAAAAGACGGCCCTCTACTGGGAGAAGGTCCGCGGGACTTACGCCCCCTTCGAGGCCGGGCAGTTGGCCCCATCGGCGGACGTGTACTTGCACGAGATGCCGGGCGGACAGGCCACGAACCTGATGCAGCAGGCCAAATCGCTCGGCCTCGCCGACCGCTGGCCCGACGTGTGCCGAACTTACGCGGCCGTGAATCAACTGTTCGGCGACATCGTGAAGGTGACGCCCACCTCGAAGGTGGTCGGCGACATGACGCTGTTCCTGCTCGCCAACAACCTCACCCCGGCGGACGTGCTCGACCCGAAGCGGGAACTGGCGTTCCCGGAATCGGTGGTCGAGTTCTTCGAGGGCAAACTCGGTATGCCGCCGGGCGGGTTCCCCGCGGAACTGCAAGCTCGCGTTCTCCGTGGCAAAAAACCGCTGACCGAACGCGCCGGCTCGAGCCTGCCGCCGGCCGACTTCGAGGCCGCCCGCAAGTTGCTCGAACCGAAGATTCTGCGCACCCCGACCGACCAGGATGTGGTGTCGTACTTGCTCTACCCGAAGGTGTTCCTCGACTTCGCCGAGCAGCAGAACCGCTACTCCGACCTGAGCGTGCTGCCGACGGCGGTGTTCTTCTACGGGATGCTTAAGGGGGACGAAATCAGCGTCGAGATCGAATCCGGGAAGACGCTCATCATCCGCTTCCTCACCGTCGGCGAACCGCACGAAGACGGGCAGCGGTCGGTCGGGTTCGAGTTGAACGGGCAGCCGCGGGAAGTGATGGTCGAAGACCGCTCGCTGGCGCAATCGGCCCTGACGGTTCGCCGCATCGCGGAAGTCGGCAACCGGCTCCAGATCGGTGCGCCGATGCCGGGGGCGGTGGTGGCGGTCACGGTCGAAGCCGGCGAGGAAGTCGCGGCCGGGCAGAAGTTGGTGACGATGGAAGCGATGAAAATGGAGACGACCATCTACGCCGAGCGGGCCGGTAAACTCGCGGAAGTGCTCGTCAAACCCGGCTCGCAGGTGCAGGGCGGGGATTTGCTCATCCGGTACGAGAGTTGACCGCCGGCTTTTCTTTTGGCCCGCCCGTCCCGGCCAGCAGGTAGCCGGCGGCGAAGGCGAAGCCCATGAGCACGGCAATGACTACGGCCGCGAGCGTGAGTTGCGACCGCGAGAGCATCAGAGCTTCGGTCATCACCTCGACATCGATCGCGTCTTCGATCATCGGTTGTCGCGGCAGGCGGGTCATCGGTGGTGGGGCGTCCTCTTCCGGTGCCGGCTTGGAACTCTCGATTGCCGGGTTGAGGAGCGATTCAAAGTCCGGCCGCTCGAAGAGGGGCAGCGAGTCCACGTTTTTCGGGACCGCCGGCGACGGACTCTTCCCACGGGTGGCCCGCTTGCCGTTCGCCGTGCCGGTGCTCGCCTTTGGAATGGCCTGGGCTGCGCCGATCGGGCCGCTGGATTCGACGGCCATCCCCGCCAGGGCTGGCACACGCACTTCGGCGGCACACCGCGGGCACTTGACCACGGTCCCCGCCTTCCGCCGGGCGATGCCCAACATGCGGTCGCAGGCCGGGCACCGGAATTGAATCGGCATTCTTCCCTCCAACGCGCAAGCCACGGACTCGTTACATGTCCAGTTACGGGATTCCCGTTTCGCCGCCCACGCTATTGTTCACCACCATCGCCCTAAATGCAACGTCGCGCTTGACCTGGCGTTGGGGGCGCGAACAATAGACCTGACGCTTTTTCCGCAGTCGCGAGGCCAGCACCATGTCCGTCCGCTCTGCTCGACGGTCCACGATCCTGGCCGCACTGTTCCTCGTGGGCCTGACCACACTGTCGGCGGCCGCCGTGGACCGCGTGATCTTCCGCGACGGGTTCTACATCGAAGGGACGCAGTTCAAGGAACAGGAGCAGATCAACGCGAACGGAATGCCCATCCGAGTTCCGAAGATCAAGGGGTTCGACGTCATCGACGACGGCCTGCGGTGGTGGATCTTCTCGACACATCAGAAACAGGCCGTCGAAGTCCAGCAGAACATTAAAGGCCTCGAAGACCTCAAGGAATACACCCGCGACGTCTACCCCAACGCCAAAAAGTATAACGACATGCCCGGCCTCGGGCGGTTTACCGTGTCTGAGTTTTCCCCGGAATGGAAGCGGACCATCCGCGTCAACACGCCAAATGGGAACTTCCAAATTATCGACCAGGTGATCCGCGTTCTCGGCCCGGAACGGATGATTATCGTGTCGAAAAGTCACCCGTGGAACCCGTACATGTCCACCCGGGAACTCGGGCCAGTCGTCATTCGCAACCTGTTAGTCACCCACCCAGACCTCGATGAGAAGGGAAAGCCCGACCCGAGCAAGCGACTGTTAATCGTGAAGTTCTTCTACCAGGGCGATTTCCTCGATGCCGCCCGCGCCGAGATCGACCGGGCCAAGAAAGACATCCCCGGCGTCTGGACGAAGGAGCAAACCGAAACGCTCGACAAGCTGGAAGCCGACCTGGCGAAGGCTCAGTCCAAGTTCGTCGTCGATGAACTGGAAGTCGCCAAGCAAGCGGGCCGATACGTGAGCGGGAAGTACCTGCTCTCCCTGTTCGACCCCAAGGCGGCGACGGCTGAACTCACCAACCGCTTCACGAAACTCCGGGCCGAACTCGAAGTCGTGCAGCCCGCCTACGAGAAAACGAGTCGCCTCCTGATGGCGAACGTCGAGAGCGTGTCGGGTGCCGCGACGCTGCCGAGTGGAGCAGTCGGCGGAGGACTCGGCGTGCTTGCAGCCCGAAAGCAATTACCGGAACGAACGCAACACCTCGTGGCGGCCGGCAACCAGATCGCGGCGGAACTGCACCCGGACAACGCCGAACGCATCGACGTGTTTCGCAAACTTGCAGAGGACGCCGAGCGACAGCAGAAAGCCGGCGGGTCCGGCAAACGGCCGGACGAACTCCTGGCCCTGGCGATCAGTGGATGGGCCATCGGGCCGTTCGGGGCAGTGGATAACGTCGAGAAAGCCCTCCGCCTGTGGCAATGGCGCGAGACGCTTCTGGCGTATCAGAATGAGGACATCGCGAACAACCGCCGGGCACTCTTCGCCCGGATGCAGAAGTCCGGCGAAGCGGTCACGCCGGACGTGGTGTCGCAACTCATCAAGTATTTACCGCCGCCGCAACCAGACGATCTCATCAGCCGCGGCGGTGTACTCATCCCGCCAAGTTCGTCCGTCGTGGCCGGCGTCTACCGCCGCAATACGGGCCAAGTTTCCGAAGCCGCCGCGGGCGTCGATTACCTCGTTCGTCTACCGGTCGAGTACCATCACGGCCGCGCGTACCCCACCCTCGTGGCGTTGGCCCCGCCTGGCATGCCGCCGGAAACGATGCTTAGCCTGTTGTCGTTCGAGGCCGACCGCAACGGATTCATCCTCGCGGCCCCGATCTGGGCGAACGGATTCGACAAGGGGTACGACTGGTCCGGCGACGACCACTACAAGGTGCTGGCGACCGTCCGCGACCTGTCCCGGCACTATCAAGTGGACAACGACCGCGTGAGCCTGTTCGGTTTCGCCGACGGGGCAAACTTCGCCATGGATGTGGGCGCATCGCACCCGGACCATTTCGCGGGCATGATCTTGATGGGGGCGAATCCGAAACCGTCGCTGTTCTTGTCTTACTGGCGAAACTTTCAGAAGTTGCCCGTGTATTTCGCGGCTGGCGCGATGGCCGGGGCCGGTCTGGACGCGATCCGC
>JBBQCQ010000240.1:0-6209 GCA_038318835.1 Gemmatales bacterium
GGAATGGCTGCATTTCGGTACTCACCGAATAGAACCTGATCGCGCACCGACTTCGCCTCTTCAACTGTTGGCGTGGTAGCAAAAGTCGTCTTACCGTCCAGGCTCACGACCGCGAACGTTCCATCGGCCTTTTGCTCAACGCCCGGCTTGCCGCTGAGGTAGTCCACCGCTCCCGCGAGCGACTGTGAAAGGTTGAAAGAACCGCCCTGAGCGGCGAACGGCCGCCGCACGACGGCCGACCAGAGGCTTTCCACGCCGGCCGCAGCGAAGTAGGCCAACCCGGCCACGACCAACCCCGCGATGAGGCAACCGAGGTAAACCGACAGTTTTGAGGGCCGAAGGAGTTCCCTTCCCTCAAACGTCACCCGACCTTCGCTCGGAGGGTAGATGCCCGTCACGGCGTTGAAGACCGTGGTCTTGCCGGCCCCGTTCGGCCCGATCACGCTCACGATCTGGCCCGGCTCGACCGTCAGGTTAAGCCCGGACACGGCCGTAATACCGCCGAACCGCATCGAGAGATTTTCCACCGCCAATAGGCTCACGATCTTCCCCTTCGTGGTGCGTCAATCGCCCGCGGGCGGCGCGTGGCGAAGTTCTTCTTCCACCCGGTCGTTCGGCAACAGCCCCTGCGGCCGCACCCGCATGACGATGATGAGCACGAGGCCGAACACTATGAGCCGCCAGCCCGAGAACTGCTGCCAAATCTTCCCCTGCCCCAACCCGGATGCCTGGATAAATCCGTCGATGATCGGCGAGAGGATGTAGTCGAAACCATAAAGCAGGAACACCCCGAGCAGCACGCCGCTGCGACTGCCGAGGCCGCCGAGGATGAGGCAGCACAGGACGAAGATCGACTTGTTGAAGTCGTAGGCTTCCGGGCCGACGGTGCTCGTCATCTTGACCGCGTAAATCCCGCCGGCGAAGCCGGCAATCCCGGCCGTCACGGCGAACGCCGCGAGTTTCAGCCGGGCGGTGTTCAGGCCCATGCACGAGGCCGCCAGTTCATCCTCGCGGATCGCCACCCACGCACGTCCGAGCTTGGACCGTTCCAGCCGATAGAGGAAGTAGAAGGTGAGGACTAGCGCGGCGAGAGCGAGATAGTAGAAGGGGCGGTAGTCGGTATTCCAGTCGACTGCCACGCCTGGGAAACTCGGAGCCGGCAGGGGGCTAATCCCCTTCGTGCCTTCCGTGATCGTGGGCAGATTCTTGATGGTGAATCGGACGACCTCCCCGAACCCGAGAGTGACGAGGGCGAGGTAGTCGCCCCGAAGTCGCAGGGCCGGCGCGCCGAGGAGCAACCCGGCCAGAGTTGCCACCACGGTCGCCATCACGAGCGCGAGCCAAAAGTTCATCCCGAACGGATTCAGTGGGGCGGTGAGAATGCCGACAGTATACGCGCCGATCCCGAAGAACGCCGCCACGCCTAGGTGGAGCAAGCCGGTGTACCCGACCACGACGTTCAATGCCAGGGCCAGGATCGCGAACAGGAACAGGCCCGGCAGTTCCACGCCCAGCGAACGGCTCGTGGCGTTGAAGAAGTGCTGGTCGAACGCCGGGAACAGCGGGTACAGCACCAGGACTATGAACAGCACCACCGGCCACGACGGGAAGTTATTCTTCATCACACTTTCTCCCGCACTCTCGCCCCGAGGAGGCCCGACGGGCGGAAGACCAGCACGACAATCAGCATCGTGAAGATGAGTGCCCCCGTCCACCGCTCGCCGACGTAGGCACTCCCAAGGGACCGGACCAGGCCGATGAGCAGACCGCCGAGGACCGCTCCGGGGATGTTGCCGATTCCACCGAGGACGGCCGCCGTGAAGGCATACAGGCCGACCAGGAAGCCCATCTGATAGTTGAGCGAGTTAATCGTCAGGCCGTAGATCATGGCCCCGAACCCGGCGAGCGTCCCGCCAAGAATGAACGTGGTGGCGATGACTCGCTCGGTATTGATGCCCATGAGCTGGGCGGCCGTTGGGTTTTGGGCGGTCGCCCGCATCGCCTTGCCGAGCGGCGTCAACTTGATGAAGACCGTAAGGGCAATCATGAGAGGGATCGTCACCGCCACGACCAGCAAGTCCTGATACGTAAACCGCACAGCCGCGTCCGCACCGAGGAGGTTTTTGTTCGACACGAGTTTCGGGAAGTCCACGTCTTGCGGCCCGCCCCAGAACAGGCCCAGGTTCTGGAAGATGAAGCTCACGCCGATGGCCGAGACGAGCGGGGCCAGCCGAGGGGCCTTCCGCAGTGGCCGGTAGATGACCCGGTCCACGCTGAAATTTAGCAGCCCGCAGAACACCGGCACGACGAGGAAGCACGCGAGGAGTACGAGCGGCAACTTGAGCGACCCGTCATCGGGCGTGATTTCGAAGACCGAGGTGATGACCGTCCACCCGAGGAACGCCCCCAGCATGAACAGGTCGCCGTGGGCGAAGTTGATGAGTTCCACGATGCCGTAGACCATCGTGTAGCCGAGCGCAACTAGTGCTATCAACATGCCGTAACTGAGGCCGTTGATGAGGTACTGGGTGAGGGCTTGGGTGTCGAGCGCGGCGAAGAGTGGTGTCATCGTGTGCGAGTCGTGGGCGGATTCAATCGGGTTTCGGGTCGGCTTACTTGGTGGTTCGGGGCTGGAGGTCGTGCGCCCAGCGGAGGTGAGGCACGTCCTTGCCGTCCTCCTTCACCATTTGCACGGTGCTTCCCGTCATCATTTGCAACGTCGTATCGCCGTTGGCGTCGAACGACCACTTCGCCCCGGCGGCCCCGTCGAAGTTGGTGATCGACCGGCCGGCCTCCAGGATGGCTCGGCGGTCTTTTGCCCCCGCCCGGCGGATGGCTTCGAGTGACACGCGGCCACACTCGTAGCCGTAGACGGCGTAAGCCTCCGACGGTTCCTTGCCGTACAATTCCTTGTACTTGTCCACGAAGACTTTCCCCGCGCCGACCGCCAGACGGTCGGTCGTCAACCCGCCGAAGGTCGCATAAAACCGGCCTGGCACGAGGATGTCCGCCCCGGTTTGGGTAATCATCGTTTCCTCATGGCAGCCGTCGGGGGCCATGAACTTGCACTTGTCCATGCCGGCCTTCACCATGTCTTTGAGTACCTGGCTAGCCTTCGTCTGCGTCGTGCCGCCGAAATAGATCATGTCGGGGTTCTTCGTCTTGATCTTCGTCATCAGGGCCGAGAACTCGGCCGCCTTCAGGTCGATGCTCTCGTGCCCGAGAACTTCCAGACCGATCTTGCGGGCGTGCGCCTCGAACAAGTTCGCGACGCCCTGGCCGTAAGTTTCGTTATCGTCGAGGATGTAAACCTTCTGAACGCCCATGTCTTGCGCCCACTCGGCGGCGAGCGACCCCTGGAGGTCGTCCGTCGGCACGACACGGACGTAGTTCACCTCGCCGCTCGGGCGGTAGCATTCGGGTTCGCACCGTGCCCCGGATTTCGGTTTCGTAAGTTCCGGGGCGGTGTTGGCCGGGGATACCATCAGCATGTGGGCCTTGTTCAGAATCGGCATCGAGATGCGCGCGGCCCCGGAGTTGTAGGTGCCGATGTAGACCATGACGTCCGGGTCGCGGCTGGCGAGGAAGGCGTTGGAGATTTCGTTCTCGGCCGTCCACTGTCCCGCAGCGGCGTTGGCGTCGTCGAGGTCGAGGTACTCGATCCGGTATGGTTTGCCGTTCAGAGTTAACGAGTAATCGACTTCGTGAAGAGCGAGGCGAATGCCGGCGACAATGGTGTCCGTCTGCCCGCGGGCGCTACCGGTCCGCGGCAGGCTGGAGACGATCTTGATGACATCCGGCCGACCGACCGCCGCAGGCTGCGGAACGGCGAAGCCGGCCGCCGCGACTGCGATGAGTGCTAGCACTGGTAAGACACGAACGAGCATCGGTTCAAGGCCCCGCGAGTGCTGCGAGTGTAGGCGAGCGACGTGCGATCGTCAAAGCTATTCAGGCTTCTCTTTCACGTCGTTGACGACCGCAGCCAGGACCGTGTCGGGAGAGATGTTCTCGGCCTGAGCTTCGAAGTTTAAGAGTATGCGGTGACGCATCGCCGGAAAGAACACTTTGCGAATATCCTCGAAACTCACGTTGTACCGGCCGTCTAGAACTGCCCGCAGCTTCGACGCGAGGATGAGCGTCTGGGCACCCCGTGGACTGCCGCCGGCCCGCAGGAAGCGGTTGGTGTCGGCCGTCGCGAATTCGCTGTTGGGGTGCGTGGCGAGGGTCAGGCGGATGGCGTAGTCCTGCACCGGAGCCGCCACGAGGATTTCGCGTACCAGCAACTGCCACTGATGGATTTCGTCGGCCTCCATCACCTTCTCGGCCGTCGGCCATTCGTTCCGCGTCGTCCGGTTGAGGATGATGTTCAACTCGTCGCGGGTCGTGAAGGGCACGGTCAGCTTGAAGAAGAAGCGGTCCAGTTGTGCCTCGGGCAGTGGGTACGTGCCTTCTTGTTCGATCGGGTTCTGCGTGGCGAGGACGAGGAACGGCTCCTCTAACTTGTGGACCGTGCCGCCGACCGTGACGCTATGTTCTTGCATCGCTTCGAGGAGGGCCGATTGCGTCTTCGGCGTCGCCCGGTTGATCTCGTCGGCGAGGACGATCTGCGCGAATAGCGGACCGGACTGGAACTCGAACTGCCGTTTGCCTTCAGGCGATTCGGAGATGATGTTCGTGCCGACGATGTCCGACGGCATCAGGTCCGGGGTGAACTGCACCCGCGAGAACTTGAGGCCGAGGGCGGAGGCGAGCGTGCGGACGAGCAGTGTCTTGCCGAGGCCGGGGACACCTTCAAGGAGGACGTGACCGCCGACGAACAGGCAGGTGAGGACTCCGCGGACCACGTCGGTCTGGCCGACGATGACCTTGCCGATCTCGTCTTCGAGTACGCGGAACCGTTCGCGGAACTTGGCGGCCCGTTCGGGCATGGGGGCGGTCGGCGTCATGGCGTGTCGTCCTTCGGGTCTTTCTTGTGTTCCGCCCGATCGCGGGCCTTCTTCAGTCGGCTCATCATGTCTTCCGGCACGTCGGCCTTCCGCTCGTTCGTCCGCAGCGGTGGGGCGGGTGGCAACGCTGAGGCTGGCCCGCTCGCGATTTCGTCGGCCCCACGCGGGGGCGGGTCGGTCGGCGAGGCCGTTGGCTCGAATCGGCGAGCGGCTCGTTCGCGCTCGATTTCTTCCTGCACTTGCAGTTTGCGCCGCTGAAGTTGGCCCAGCGTGGCGGACGTTTCCGCTTCCGGCCGTTCGCGCAGCTTCGCCCAAAAGACTGTGGCGGCAGCTTGCACTTCCAGCCACTCGACGGCGATCCGCCGCACGCCCACATCAAACAGGATGAGGATGCCGGCCGCGAACACCAGCCAGTACCAGAACGGCTGATACGCCCGCGAGGTCTTCGGGGCCTCGCGGAACAGTTCCGACGAGCGGGCGAGTTGCGTGAGTTCCGTCGGGTCGTCGGTGTGGTAACGACCGCCGGTGATTTCGGCGAGTTGTTTTAAGAGCGTCGTGTTCGTTTCCAGGTCGGCGAACTCCTGCGAGTACGGCAGCGTGACGCCAGTACGGGCGGTGTCGAACATCGCCCCGACGGCCTTGCCGACGCCGGGCTGGGTGCCCTGCACCGTCACGAAGTACGTGCCCGCCTCGTCGGCCGCGAACTCGGCCTCGTACTGGCCCGGCCCCTTCCGCTTGAATTCGACGGCCGGGACTTTCTCGCCCAGCTTCGGTGCCCGCGGCAGACTGATCTTGCCTTGCAGGTCCAGGCCGTTCACGGGTCGGTCATTCTCGTCGCGAGCCATCACGGTCACGCGCACCCGGCCGTTGCGGTACTCGGACACGACCGTCATCTTCCCCGCTTCGGCCGGCCGCAGCGACCAGTTCACGGCCTGTTCCCAGAACTTCTTGTAGATGTCAGACTCGACCCAGTCGGCATCCCAGCCGGTGATGTTCGCGGTTGGTTGCGTGCGAGCATCGGAGGTGAAGGCGACAGCCCGCCCGAGGCCGTACTGCCAGGACGCGAGAATCGGGAAGCGGATGTCGTTGGCGATGGGCGGCCCCTCGATGCGGAACTGCGCGAGCGGCGACTCTTTGAATGACGTGCGCACGAACCCGCGGAGCGGCGGCAGCTCCCGCGGCACGCCCTCGGTGATGCCGCCCACGATGAGGTGCTTCGGCACGAACGGCTTGTCGTAAATGAACGACTGACTGATGCGCCGG
>JBBQCQ010000241.1:0-6155 GCA_038318835.1 Gemmatales bacterium
CCCGCACGCCGCACTGATTGCCCTCGATCACGACCTGGAAGTCGCCCCCGGCGAACCCGACCCCGGCGACGGCCTCGACGTGGCGAAGTGGCTGGCCGAGCGGCCGCCGGTGTGCCCGGTCGTCATTCACACGAGCAACGCCCGCCGCGGCGACGCGATGGAAGGGGAACTCGATTTGGCCGGCTGGCGTTACGGCCGCGTCCTGCCCTTCGGGGATGACTGGATCGAAGTGGAATGGTATCGTTTAGTCAGGAAACTATTGCGGCCATCGCGCCGGGAGAATCGCTGATGCTCCGCCGAGCCGAGTTCGATCCGTTCGTATCGAACGACTACCCCACTTCGGACGGTCGCCCCATGGCCGAGACGGACGAACACCGCGAATTGATGGTCCGCCAGATTCACACGTTGAAAGCCTACTATGCCGCCGAACCGAACGTGTACGTCTCCGGCAACCTGCTCGTCTTCTACAAGCCGAACGACAAGCGGCGGCACGTCTCGCCGGACGTCTTCGTGGTGAAGGGCGTCCGCGACGGGTACCGCCCGAACTACCTCGTCTGGCTGGAGGGCAAAGCCCCGGATGTCGTCTTCGAGATCACCTCGAAGACCACAAAGCGTGAGGACATTGCCACGAAGATGACGCTGTACCGCGACACGCTGAAGGTGAAGGAATACTTCCTCTTCGATCCGTTTGAAGACTATCTCGAACCGTCGATGCAAGGCTATCGGTTAGTCGGCGGCGAGTACCGCCCGATTCGAGTGAAGGACGGCCGCTTGCCGAGTCGCGTACTAAACCTGCACCTGGAGCGGTCGGGCTGGGAACTTCGACTGTGGAACCCGGCGACCGGGGCGTGGCTTCCCACGGACGCGGAGGATGCGGAACGAGAACGCCAACGCGCCGACGAGGAAAAGCAACGCGCCGACGAGGAAAAGCAACGCGCCAACACAGCCGAGGCGGAAGTCGAGCGGCTGCGCAAACTCCTCGCCGAGCGAGAACCCCGCACCAACGGAAAGCATGGACACTAACTCACCCGCCCGCAAAGGGTCCGCGTCGCGAGCCGCGATTCCGCCGGACGTGCTCGCGAAACTGCACGCCGGCACCCTGGAGACGGCCACACTCGCGGAAGGGCTGGCCATCGACTTCGCCGTGCTGTTGGCGAATGCTGTGCCTGATCTGCCGGCCGAGTCGCACGCCATCGTCGCCGGCATGGCCGGGCTGGGCGTCACGCGGCGGATGGAAACGACCGGGGCACTGCTGCTCGCGCACCTCGGCGTCGAGGGATTGTCGCGGATCGCCACACACCCGTCGGATACCGTCCGCGGGTGGGCGTGTTTCGCCATCGGCCTCGCCCCGAAGTTGAAGTTGAAGGCCAGGCTCGACCTGATCCGCCCGCTGGCCGACGACCCGCACTTCGGCGTCCGCGAATGGGCGTGGCTGCCGATGCGCGACCACGTCCGCAAGAACGTGTCGCACGCCGTCGCCGCCCTCAAGCCGTGGGTGACGGAAGAGTCGCCGAACCTGCGGCGGTTCGCGGTCGAGTTGACACGACCGCGCGGGGTGTGGACGGGCCACGTCGAACAGTTGAAGCAGAACCCGGAGTTAGCGTTGCCGCTGCTCGACCCGCTGAAGGCCGACCTGGAAAAGTACGTGCAAGATTCCGTCGCGAACTGGCTCAACGATGCCGGCAAGAGTCAGCCGACGTGGGTGCGCGAGGTGGTGGCACGCTGGCGGAAGGAATCGAACAACCACCCGGCGACAGATCGCATTGGCGTACGCGCGACGCGGAATTTGTAGTCACGCTGCCTTCCGTCTCTGCTCCGCGTCGAGATTGCGGCGGTCGCGGACGACGTAGGACGGTTTGCCCTGGCTCTCGAAGTAGATTCGCGCCATCACTTCGCCGATCAGCCCCAGGCTGAGGAACTGCACGCCGATCAGCTCGACCATCACGCCGATCAGGAACAGCGGGTTCGCGGTCATGCCGGGGCCGGTCGTGTACTTCATCACCACCGAGGCGAACAAACTCACGAGGCCGAGGGCCAGGAACACCAGGCCGATGCCGCCGAACAGGTGCATCGGCCGCGTTTGGTAGCTCGCCAGAAACTTCACCGTCATCAGATCGAGCACGACGCGGATCGTGCGCGTCAGGTTGTACTTCGACTGTCCCGCCGTCCGCGGGTGGTGGCGCACTGGCACCTGCGTGACCTTCGCCCCTTGCTGAATCAGGAGCGCGGTGATGAAGCGGTGCATCTCGCCGTACAGCGACAGGCCGTCGATGAACTCGCGGCGGACCACCCGCAGGGCACAGCCAAAGTCCTTGAAGGGCACGCCGAGCACCTTGCGAATCAGCCAGTTCGCGCACCAACTCGGCAGCTTGCGGAGCAGGAACTTGTCCTGCCGCTTCTGCCGCAGGCCCAGCACGGCGTCGTAGCCTTCCTCCAGCTTCGCGAGCATCATCGGGATGTCGGCCGGGTCGTTCTGCACGTCGCCGTCCATCGTCACGATCACGTCGCCACTCGCCGCGTCGAAGCCCGCTTGCGTCGCCGCGGCCTGCCCGAAGTTCCGGCGAAGTCGCACGACCTTGATGCGCGAATCGGCCGCGGATACCTCGGCAAGAACCTCGAACGTGCCATCGGTGCTGCCGTCGTCCACGAGGACGACCTCCGACCGGGCCACGGTGCGGAGCGCGTCGCGGAGTTTCTCGACCAGCGGCCGCACGTTGTCGCGCTCGTCCTTCAGCGGGATCACGACGGAGAGCAGTTGCATGGTCACTTCACCTCGATCAGCAACAGCAGCGGGAACGAGCCGAACTGATAGAACCCGGTCTGCCGGATCGGCACGGCCGCTTCGTCGGCGTTCATCAGGTCCGCCCGCAGCGTGTAGATGCCGGGCGTGCCGAGCGGCGGCACCGCGAGCGTGAGTGGCAGCGATTCGCCCGGCAGCACCGTCTTGCGGAACAGGCCCGCCTGCCCAGTCTGGACGACCTCGCCGCGGTCGTTCTGCACCGTGAACTGCACATGCACGCCAGCGTAGTTGCCGGGGCGAAGTTCCCACGGCTCGCCGGCGGTGTTCGTGGCCGTCACCGGAATCGCCGTCCAGGTGTCGGCCTTCGCCGGGGTCAGTTTGTCTTCGCCCGGACTCGTGAGGGTGCCGCTGGCCGGACCGGGCGTGTAGTGGTTCGCGGCCCACTCGCGGAAGAGTGCCGGCGTGTGTTCGCGACTCGCCAGCCAGGCTTCGTAGCGGTCGAAGAAATCATCCATCGCGGCCGTGCGGCCGAAGCGGAAGTGCCCGTATCGCGGCCACAGTTGTCGGCGCGCACGGTCGAGGCTCGCATCGGTGAACAGCAGCATCACGATCGCTGCGGTCAGCCCGGTGCGGTCGGCCCCGCGCTTGCAGTGGAAGGCGACCGGGTATTCGGCCCGGTCGAGCACTTCGATGAGCCGCCGCAGTTCCACCGGCGGCGGCAGGCGGTTCGCGCTGAAGGTGATGTCTTCCTGGCTGACGCCGAGGTCGTGCGTGGTGCGCACTTCCGCGGCATACCACGGAGCATCCGGGGCGGGGCAGAAGCCGCGGAGGTTGATGACCGTCTTGATGCCCTTCGCCGCGATGAACTCGCGGAGGCCGACCTCGCTGAGTTGGGCGGTGCGGTACACCTTCCCCGGCAGCAGTTCGTGCTTGTTCGTCCAGGCCACGACGCGGAAAAATTCTAGCCCCACGAGCAGCAGGCCGACACCGACGGCGGCACGGAACAGTGTGCGACCCGACGGGCGGCGGGGGACGAACTTCACGAGACGGCAGCGGATCAGGTCGCGCAACATGGGCGGGAGTCTGCCAGAAATGGGCCGGCGTGGGAAGGCCATTTCATAGTCGTAGGCACACTCCGTGTGCCGTCGCCTCGGCGTAGCGGCGAGTTCATGGGTATCGCTGCGGAAGGAAGGAAACGGCACACGGAGTGTGCCTACGACTCTTTCGCCAAGATCGTTTTCATCCGCTCCAGGTCCACGGCCCCTTCCCAGCGGGCGACGACGACCGTGGCCACGCCGTTGCCGATGAGGTTCGTGATCGCCCGCGCCTCGGACATGAATCGATCGACGCCCAACAGCAGCGCCAGACCCGCGACCGGCACCTCGCCCACCACGGACAGCGTGGCCGCCAGCGTGATGAAGCCGCCGCCGGTCACGGCCGCCGCCCCCTTCGAGGTCAGCAACAACACGCCGAGGATTTGGAGTTGCTGCCAGAGGGTCAGCGGCGTGTTCGTGGCCTGTGCGATGAACACGGCTGCCATCGTCAGGTAGATCGACGTGCCGTCCAGGTTGAACGAGTACCCGGTCGGAATCACAAGGCCTACGACCGGCTTCGCGCAGCCGAGGTTCTCCAGCTTCGTCATCATTCGCGGTAAGGCCGCCTCCGACGACGACGTGCCGAGGACGATCAAGATTTCTTCCTTGATGTACCGCAAGAACGCCCCGATGCGGAAACCCGCGAGGCGGGCGATGGTGCCGAGCACGAGGGCCACGAACAAGACGCACGTCAGGTACACGCACGCCATCAGCAGCCCGAGCGAAACGAGGCTGCCGAGGCCGTACGCGCCGATGGTGAAGGCCATCGCACCGAACGCGCCGATAGGGGCCACCCGCATGACCAGGCCGATGACCTTGAACAGCACGTGCGACAGGTGGTCCAGCAAGTCGACGAGCGGCCTCCCCGGTTCGCCGTAGAGCGACAGGCCGAGGCCGAACAGCACCGAGAAGACGAGCACTTGCAGGATTTCGGCTCCGGCGAACGCACCCACGGCCGAGTCGGGGATCATGTGCAACAGCAGATCGACGGTCTTCATCGACTTCGCCTGGACGGCATACCCGGCCACGGCCGAGGCATCCAGCATGGCCGGGTCGGCGTTGATCCCCGCCCCCGGCCGCACGACGTTCACCACGACCAGGCCGATGACCAGCGCGAGCGTGGAGACGACCTCGAAGTACACGAGCGCCTTCAGCCCGACGCGGCCGACTTTCTTCATGTCGCCGACTTTCGCGATGCCGAGGACGACGGTGGCGAAGATGATCGGCGCGATCAGCATTTTGATGAGCCGAATGAACGCATCGCCGAGCGGCTTCAGGGCGGTGCCGGTGACCGGGAAGAAATAACCGACCGCGACCCCAAGCGCGATGGCGACGAGCACCTGGAAGTAGAGATGTGCGTAGAACGGGCGGCGAATCGGTGATGGGGGCATGACAAGCTCGGAACGGGGCCATCGTTCCGTTCCAGTCTTACAATCTCCCCACGCCTCCGGCCCGATGCTGTTTTTTGAAGGACCGCCGATGACGCCCGCCGAACCCCGCAACGTCGCCACGCCGCTGAGCAAGAACGGCCACCTGCTGAAATGGGTCGAGAAGATGGCCCGCCTCACGCAGCCGGCGGCCGTCCACTGGGTGGACGGGTCGCAGGCCGAGTACGACGCCCTCTGTGCGCAGATGGTCGCCGGCGGGTCGTTCACCAAGCTCGACGACAAACTCTGGCCCGGCTGCTACTACGCCCGGTCGGACGCGACCGATGTGGCGAGAGTGGAAGACCGCACGTTCATCTGCTCGCTCTCGAAGCACGCCGCCGGGCCAACCAACAACTGGGAAGAGCCGTACCAAATGCGGCGGAAGCTGAAAGAACTGTTCAACGGCGCGATGCGTGGCCGCACCATGTACGTGCTGCCGTTCAGCATGGGGCCGGTCGGCTCGCCGATGTCGCAGATCGGCGTGCAACTCACCGACTCGCCTTATGTCGTCGTCAGCATGCGGATCATGGCGCGGATCGGTCTGCCCGTGATCGCGGAGATCGACAAGGGCGAGAAGCGGGTCGTGCCGTGCATGCACACCGTCGGCGCCCCGCTCGCGCCCGGACAGCGGGACGTCCCCTGGCCGTGCAACCAGGAGAAATACATCGCCCACTTCCCCGAGACGCGCGAGATCTGGTCGTACGGCTCGGGGTACGGCGGCAACGCGCTGCTCGGCAAGAAGTGCTTCGCGCTGCGGATCGCCTCGAACATCGCGCGCGACGAGGGCTGGATGGCCGAGCACATGCTCATCCTCGGGGTCGAGGACCCCAAGGGCGAGAAGACGTACGTCGCGGCCGCGTTCCCCTCCGCCTGCGGGAAGACGAACTTCGCGAT
>JBBQCQ010000242.1:0-6153 GCA_038318835.1 Gemmatales bacterium
GTGTGGGAACACGCCTACTACCTGAAATATCGCAACCTGCGGGCGAAGTATCTGGAGGCCTTCCACAACGTCGTCAACTGGGACATGGTGGCCGAGCACTTCTCGAAGGCGAAGAAGTGAACCGGGGTTGAAGGAGATCGGCCCTGGCAGGGCCGATCCCATCTGTTGCGAATCATGGTCCACGTGTGAAAGTCGCCTGCTGAGAAAAAGTCGAACCCAGCAGGGGACCGAGTTTAACCGACGTGTCCCGGCCCATCGTCCAGGCCGGGAATGGGAACGAGCAGCATAAAGCCGTTGATGGTCAGTAGCAACGCAACAAGGGCTAGAATCATGCTGAGGAGGAACGCCCACCGCTTCTCGGCCAACATCGCCACCGAGGCGAGCACAATCGCGAGTTGGAACGCGACTTCGGCAAAGTCGAAGTAGGGGTCCTTCCGTTCATAGCGGTGCAACTTCTCTTGAATCTCGCGGACCTTCTTTTCCCCGTCCTCGTGAATCGCCTTCGCCTTGTCGGCCAATTCGTCCTTGTCCGCCTTCATCCGCTTCTCGTCTTCGATGTATCGTGTGAGCAAGTCCGACCGGTAAGCAGGAAACTGCATCGGGTTCCCCTTCTGCTCGGCTTCCAACTGCGTGCGCTCGTTCTTGTACAGAGCTTCGCGGGTCGATTTCGACTGGAACTGGTTCCAGACGTTGAACTCGTCCTGCCGCGAGATGTTATGCGCCATCGCCTCATCTTGTTTCAGGAGCATCATTTCTTTAGCGACATTGTGGCCGCCGAAGGAGGCGATGGCCAGGCCGACGGCGTAGACAGCTACACACAATGCAACCACCCGCGTAAACGGGTTCTCGGCTTTCTCGTGGACTTCGTGCGGATTGGGAATTTCAATTTCGGGCATGGGCGTTCTTCGAGACAGGGAAGAGCGGATCGACAGAAAAATTTACCGATTCCCGGCGAGAGAAGATAGACGATTTGGCCGAGCTTGACAGCTTTTCCTCATGGCGGTATTCCGCCGCCCGTGCGCACGGATCGCGCTCTGGTCGAGGGGAGTTGACCGATGACTGTCCGCCCCGCATGTGTGGGTTTGCTGGCTTTATTCGCTGCCGTACTCAGCGGCGGACTCTCCGTGCGTTCCCTGATGGCTGGCGAGTCGCCCATCGGGAAGACGATCGCGGACGTGGTGCCGGTGAACAACCGCCTGCACCCGAAAGAGCACATTTTCGGACAGATGCAGACCCGGCCGGGCAAAGTCTACGACGAGGCGACCATTGCCGAGGACGTGCGAAAACTCATCGCCACGAAATGGTTCGCCCCGAACGGTGTGCAGGTCGAGACGACGGTCTCCAACGACGGTAAAGTGACGGTCTACCTGCAGCTCATCGAACTGAACAACATCGTCGAGTCGGTCCACTTCGTCGGCGTGCAGCACTTGAGTAACGACACGCTCCTGAAGCTCACGGGCATCCGCAAGGGCAGCGTGCTGAACCCCGACTTTAACGCGGCCGCCGCCCAGATCATCGAGAATAAGCTGAAGGAAGACGGCCGGGTGTACTCCACCTGCCGGCTGGTCGAGGGGACCAAGATGACCGACAAGCGTGTCATCTTCAACATCGTCGAAGGCCCGGTCGTGAAAGTCAGCCGGGCGTCGATCCGCGGGTGTCAGCAAACATCCGCCGGTCGGGTCTCGACCCAACTGACGATCAAGACGCCGCTTTATGGGATGATCCGGTTCGTCAACGACAAATACAACCCGTTCCAGGTCGAGGACGACAAGAAAAAGATTATCAACTACTTCCACAAGCTCGGCTACCTGGAAGCCCGCGTGCAAGAGGAAGTGATTCCCTCGCGCGACCTGAGCAGCGTCGAGATTATCTTCCACGTTGACGAAGGAGCGGTCTACAAAGTCCGCGAGATCCGCGTGGAGGGGAACAAAATCTTCGGCGCGGCCCCGCTGCGGAACCTCATCGAACTCAAGCAGGGGGAACGGTACGACCGCGATGTGACCGCGACCGACTCGGCCCGCATCAAGAACTACTACGGCTACCGCGGGTACTTCGTCATTGCCGAGGAGCAATGGGTGGCCGTCGCTGGCAAGCCTGGCTTCGTGGATGTGATCTACCAGATTCTCGAACCCGCCCCCCGCGACCGCACCGCCGGTGCGTCGAAAACGCCGCCGGTCCAGCGGGTGTCGCATCAGGTGCCCCTCGACGACGGCGTGCCGTTCGCCCGCGAACCCGACCGCATCGGCCGCATCGAGATTCGCGGTAACGAAGTCACGCAGGATCGCGTCATTCGCAATGAACTCGGCATGGCCGGCATCCGCGAGGGGCAGGTGCTCCAGTACCCGTCGCTTGAAGTGGCGAAGCTCAACCTCTACCGCCGTGGCATCTTCGACATGGAAGCCCCGCCGTCGGTCGAGGTCCGCCAGAGCGACGTGGATAGTACCTTCAAGGACGTCATCGTCACCGTAAAGGAAACCCGCACCGGCCAGTTCATGGTCGGCGGGGCGGTGAACTCGAACTCCGGCCTGACCGGGAACATCGCCATCAACGAGCGGAACTTCGACATCCTCCGGGTGCCCACCAGTCTCGACGACTTCCTGAACGGCCGAGCGTTCCGCGGGGCCGGGCAGGAATTGCGGCTTGAAGCCCAACCCGGCACCCTGTACCAGCGGTACACGGCCACGTTTCGCGAGCCGTACCTCTTCAACAGTAACTTCGGCCTGACCACAAGCGGGTATTATTACAACCGTGGGTTTGCCGAGTACGACGAGAACCGCGTCGGTGCCCGCGTCAGCCTCGACCGCCGGCTCGACCTGTTCTGGCGGGCGAACTTCACGACGCGAATCGAAGACGTGAACCTGAAGCGTCTGCCCGCGGACGCCCCCGACGAAATCGCCCGCGACCGCGGTCACTCGACGATCGTCGGCCTCCGGCCGGGCATCACCCGCGACTCCCGTGATAGCTACGTATTCCCGACCAGCGGCAGCGTGCTCGACGTGGCCTACGAGCAGCTCCTCGGCGACTATACCGTGCCCATCGGCACGGCCGAGTACACGAAGTTCTTCAGCAGCGAGTACCTCCAGCGCAAGGACGGCAGCGGCAAGCACGTATTGGCCATGCGGTCGCAGGTGTCGGCCACCTCGACCGGAGCGCCGGTGTTCGAGCGGTTCTTCGCCGGCGGCTTCCGCAGCATCCGCGGCTTTAGTTTCCGCGGTGTCGGTCCGGTCGCGTACTCGGAGTTCGGGAATCGGTACAGCACCGGCGGCACGTTCGCCTTCCTGAACACGCTCGAGTATCAGATTCCGCTGAACGCGAAGGACTCGCTGTTCTTCGTGACGTTCCTCGACCACGGCACGGTCGAACGGACGGTGGCGATCAAAGACTATCGCGTGTCGGCCGGGTTCGGGTTCCGCGTGTCGATCCCGGCCCTCGGCCCAGTGCCGGTGGCGTTCGACTTCGCCTTCCCGCTTAACAAGACGGACGGCGACAACCGTCAAGTCTTCGCCTTCTACATCGGCCTATTCGGCGGCCAGTAAGATACTGGCGAGCCGCGCACGGTAAAGTACCGGGTGTGTGTTGTTGCCAATCACCCGGCACTTTACCGTGCTCGGCCCGCTAAACACTGGTGGCCCATGCTGTTCGCCCAACTGCCCGCTGATCTCTTCAACGAAGTCCTCGCCAAGCTGCCGGCCCTCATCGCCGGGGCCATCGTCTCCGCCGCGTCGTTCTTCCTCGGACGATGGTGGGGCCGGTGGAAGGCCGGCCGCGAGTGGAAGAAGAAGGAGTTCTTCAACCGCGTCATCGTCAGCTTGAACATCTTCGCCGACGGCTTCCTGAAAATCCGCACCGTGATGGAAGACTCGCTGGACACGGTGTTCCTGAATCAGATCGCCATCAACAAAGTGCTGGACGCCGCCAAGCGGTGTACCCTCGACACGCCGATCCTGCCGATCGCGAAGGTCGACCGCTGGTATTTGCTGAACTTCGCGCTGAACGAAGTGGCCGAGCGGTTCGCGGCCGGGCAGGTGAAGCACGACGCCGGATTGCCGGTGACAAAGATTAAGTATGCCCTGTTCCTGACCTGCGAAGTCGTGGGCGATGAGCGCATCCGCAAGATACGTGCGATGCTGGTGCAAGAGGCACACCTGCTGAACTTCCCGTACCCCGATGCGATGCCGCAACTCGAAAACCCGTGGCACGCCGACCGTATCAAAACGCTCCGCCTTGCGGCGGCCCTGTACGCCAAAGAGCCGGACAACTTTTTGACGCTCGAAGTGTGCGTGTAACTCCGCCGCCACGTCCTACAACATCCCCACTATGCCAACACTCCTCCTCCGCAATGGGCGGGTCGTGGACCCGTCGCAGAACCTCGACCGCGTCACCGATCTGTGGATCGCCGACGACAAAGTCGGCGGACTCGGTGCGCCGCCGACCGCGGCCGATCAAGTGCTCGACTGCACGGGCATGATCGTCTCGCCTGGCCTGATCGACATGCACGTTCACCTGCGGGAACCCGGCCGCGAGGAAGACGAAACCATCCAGAGCGGCACCCGGGCCGCCATCGCCGGAGGCGTCACCTCGGTCGCGTGCATGCCCAACACCGAGCCACCGCTCGACACTCGCGACGCGGCCGAGTTCGTCATCTTGCAGGCAAAGCGGGCCGGCAACTGCAACGTTTTCCCCATCGGGGCCGTCACGAAAGGGCGGGAAGGCAAGGAACTCGCCGAGATCGGCAAACTCGTGGATGGCGGCGCGGTCGCGTTCACCGACGACGGCTCGCCGGTGTTCAACGCCGAGATCATGCGGCGGGCACTCGAATACACGAAGATGTTCGATAAGGCGATTCTCGTTCACGCCGAGATTCTCGAACTGACGCAGGGCGGCGTGATGAGCGAGGGGGAAGTCTCGCTCCGTCTCGGCCTTCGCGGTATGCCGGCCGTGGCCGAGGACATCATGATCGCCCGCGATGTGATGCTCGCGGACCTGACCGGCGGCAAGGTTCACATCTTGCACGTCTCGACGGCCGGCGGCGTGGACCTGCTCCGGCAGGGAATCGCGAAGGGCATCCGGTGCAGTGGGGAAGCCTGCCCACACCACTTCATTTTGACCGACAAGGAACTCGAACGGTTCGACAGCAACTACAAGATGTCGCCGCCGCTGCGCACTCAACGCGACGTGGACGCCATTCTTGCGGGCCTGAAGGACGGCACGCTGTCGGTCCTCGCGACCGACCACGCCCCGCACGCCGCCGAGAAGAAGGCGAGGGAACTCGACCAGACGCCGAACGGCATCATCGGCCTCGAAACCTTCCTGCCCCTCTGCACGACCTTCTTGGTGGAGAAGGGCGTGCTGACGTGGCCGCAGATGATCAAGAAAATGACGATCAACCCTGCGAAAATTCTGGGCATCGACCGCGGCACGTTGCAGGTCGGCATGAAGGCGGACGTGACGGTGATCGACCCGAATGTGGAGTGGGTGATTGACGTGAACGCGTTAGAGACGAAGAGCCGCAACAGCCCGTTCCACGGATGGGCGGTGAAAAGTCGGGCGGTGGCCACCATCGTCCGTGGTAGTGTCAAGATGAATCGTCTAAAGTGAGGATTTCGACACCGTGGGCTAAACCCGTGCTGGTTGTCCGGGGTCTGCCGATTTTGCAGGCCGAGTCGATCATGCGGGGTGGCGCGAACGTATCTTGAGAATCGGACAATCCTTGTCCTCGGTGGTCGTCTGAGAATAGGCTAACTTGCAAGGGCATTTTGACCAATGCCCCCGAACGGGACCGACCGAACACTCGTCTTAGATACTAGAAACTCCGTCCTCATTGACCTGAGGTTCCCCGATGCCGCTTCGCGCGATCTCCCGATGGCTAGCTCCAACCGCCCGCAAGCTCCCGCAGAATGTCCGATTGTCGGTGCAAATGCTCGAAGGCCGAGAAGTGCCGTCCGTGACATTATCGGACGTCAACGACTCCGATTTCTCGAACAACAAACCGCTCTTCGTTCCGGTGGCGAACACAGCCACGGTGAACGGCACGACGACTTACACGGCGTCGAGCAGCAACTCAAACGTCACCGTGACGGTCCTGCCGACCTCGACCCAGACGCTTCGGCTCGACGTGTCCGGCGTCGACAACACCGGTACGGCCTTCACCGG
>JBBQCQ010000243.1:0-6139 GCA_038318835.1 Gemmatales bacterium
GACAAGGAACTGGAAGAGAAAGTCGGCAGGAACGACCTCTGCCCGTGCGGGTCCGGCAGGCTGTTCAAGACGTGCTGCCGCAACTCCGGCTGCTTTCGACGGCGTGAACCGGGACCACTACTTTCCGGGAGTGAACCACGACGCCCGCTCCGTTCACAAGAACCGAGCGGGTTTTCGTTCCACCACCTATGACGACGAGTCTGGCACGGCTATGGAGGCGTCACCGGCCCGCACGATGATCGGCTCCCTCAAGTCCACCCAGCCGCCGTCCCCCACGCCCGCCGTCGTCAGCAGGCCCAGCCGCTCGCCGCTGGTCGGGTCGATCTGGTAGACCGCCACCCGCCGCCCGGCCTCGACCCCTTCCAGGTGGAAGCGGGGGATAACCCGCTCGTTGGCGAACCGGAAGGTGAAGTGCGGGTCGTGGTGCAGCGGCAGCATTTGCGTGACGGACCTCTCGTCGGCGTACTTCCTTGAACGGTGGCCGTCGCAGCGCACGACGGGCTGGGGCGGGTACTTCGGGTAAACGGCGTTCGTGGCGGACAACTGGCAGAGCAAGAACGTGGACCTTGCGGTGCAAACCGCCCGGACGTTCTCGCAGGTTTCGCACAAGCTCCGCATGATTGTTCCCGGTCTACCGACCCTCTTCCCTTCGTGCCGCCATCTCCCGCTTGCGTTCCGCCGTGTACTCCCACCACGGCTTCTTCTGCGCTCCCTCCGTGTAGCGGACGGCGGCGATGAAGGTGTCCAGCACGGAAGAACCGAGGACGACGGCCCCGGTTCGTCCACGACGCCCTCGTAGCCCAGGAACCGCCTTGCCAGACATCAGGGCCAACTGGAGGAGCCGCCGCCGCACGGTTTTCACGGGCCGATGAGTCCCATCACCCATTCCTGAATCAGCCGGACGGCAAAGTACCCAAGCACGGCCCACAGGACGACGATCACAACAGCAGCCGTCCAGAAGACCGGCTTCTCGTTGGCGAATGCGGCGTCGGCCCGAACTCGACAATCGTTCAACACGTCGGCAGGGACCATCGAGCGAACCAGTACCACCCCCAACGGGATGAGCAGCATGTCGTCCAGTAACCCCAACACCGGGATGAAATCGGGGATGAGGTCAATGGGGCTGAAGGCGTAGGCCACCACGACCGCCGCCGTCAGTTTGGCATACCACGGGGTCCGCTCGTCCCGGCAGGCGAGAAGGAGAGTGTAGGTCTCCCGTTTCAAGGCTCGGAGGCGGTCCCGCCACGCCTCGACCCAACGCCCGGACTTGCCGCTCATGGTACGCTCCGCAGCCCGGCGAAGATCGGCATGAACAGCAGGTTCGACACGAGGTTCACGGCGAACGGGACGGCCACTTTCCCCGGCAACTTCTTCCGAGCGGCCCGCACGAAGACGAACCCGAAGCTGGCGGCGATGACCGGAAAGATGATCATCCAGATCAGGCTAATGGTGGCGGGGGCCGGGGTCCACGCTGGTTTGGCGAGCGAGTTGTACCATTCGATCCAGGTCATTGGCTGTCGTACTTCTCCTGATGTTCCCTTTTCTGCCGGAGGTACTCCGGGTGCTGGCGGGCCGTGATGTAGCGCTCGTAGAAGACCGCCGCCGCTGCCGCCTTCTCAGCGTCCTCGGTCCTGGGCAACTCCTCGCCGGTCTTCTTGTCGTATTTCCGACCGCCCTTGTGATTGGCGTACCGCCTCGCCCTGGTCCATCCCATCTGCAAGAACTTGCGGCTCATGTCAGCGCCCGGAAAGTCGTCGGCCTTCAGGTAGGCCAGGAACATCTTGTAAATCTTGGCCGACGACTTCTTAGCCTCGGCGACCATCTTCAACCTCCAGTGCGGCAGAATCTCGCCCTTGTACGGATCGACCAGCAGCACGCCCTGCTCGCCCTTGCCGATGCGGTAAAGCTCTGGGCGCTGGCGGAAGTCGATGGCCTTGAAGTCCAGGGTGTAGTCGAACGAGGCCGGGCGGGACTTCATGACTCCGCCTCGGCCAGTAGTCGGATGATTTCGGCGGCGTCCACCGGCTTGACCAAATGGTGATCGAACCCGGCTTCCTGAGAGCGGCGGCGATCCTCCTCCTGACCCCATCCCGTCGCCGCTACGATCACAATGTCGTTCCCCCAGGGCTTTTCTCGGATGCGGCGACACGCCTCGTACCCGTTGAGTTTCGGCAAACCAATGTCCAGTACAATCAAGTCGGGACGAAATTTCTCCGCAGTTTCCACAGCGGCGAGGCCGTCGTGGGCGGTGCGTGTCTCGTTGCCCATGATCCCCAGCAGGTCGGAGAGGCTGTCCGCCCCGTCCCGGTTGTCGTCCACGATCAAGATGCGGAGCGCCGACATCACGGACCGCTCCCCTTCGCCGTCCGGTTCGTCCGGCACGGACGCCTCGGCCACGACCGGCAGCCGGACGACGAATTGGCTGCCCCGACCCGGCCCGTCACTGCGGACCTCGACCGTGCCGCCGTGCAACTCGACCAGCCGCCGCACCAGGTTCAGGCCGATCCCCAGCCCGCCCTGCGCCCGCTCCATGTTGCGGTCCACCTGCGAGAACATCTCGAAGATGCGGGGCAGGGCGTCGGCGGGGATGCCCAGCCCGTTGTCCCGCACTTCCACCACAACCTCGCCCCCGCTCACTTCTCCGGTGAGCGAAATGCGACCGCCCGGCTCCGTGTACTTGGCGGCGTTGTTGAGCAGGTTGGAGAAGACTTGGGCCAGCCGGGTCAAGTCGGCGTCGAGGTAGACGGGCGCAGGGGGGAGCGTGAGCGAGAACGTATGCCCGGCTTGCTCCATCAGCGGGCGGCTCGTCTCGGCGGCGCTGGTGACGACCGCCGCCAGCGACACCCGCACTTTACGAAGCTCCAGCTTGTTGCGGGTGATGCGGCTCACGTCGAGGAGGTCGTCCACCAGGCGCACCATCTGACTCAGTTGCCGCTCCATCATCGAGCGAGCTTCGTTGACCATTTCGCCGCTCCCTCCGGCCAGCCTTAGCACTTGCAATCCGTTGCGGATCGGGGCCAGCGGGTTACGCAGTTCGTGGGCGAGTGTCGCCAGGAACTCGTCCTTCCGCTGGTCGGCGTCACGAAGTTCCCGGTAGAGTTGGGCGTTCTCGATGGCGATGGCGGCCCGGCTCGCCAAGTCTTCGGCGACGGCGAGATCGGTGTCGTCGTACTGATGCCCCGACTCGGCGTTGATGAACGTGATGACGCCCAGCGTCTTGCCCCGCACGGTCAGCGGAACCCCCAAGTAGGACTTCAGCCCAAGCTCACGCATGATGCCGAGCAGTTCGTCGTCCTTGACGGACTGGACGAGCAGTTCGTCGGTGATTTCCGGGACAATCTCTGAGCGGCCCGTGCGCAGGATGTTCCACACGCCCTGCGGGGCAGTCGGGTCGGCAGGAAAACGGCGATGGACCTCGTGGGCGAGTTGCACCTTGGCCGGGTCAACGTGGGCCACGGCGACACGGCGCAGGCTGCCGTCGTCCTCCTGCACGTCCACCGACACCCAATCCGCAAAGGACGGCACGGCGAGGGACGCCACCTTTTGCAGCGTGCTGTCGAAGTCCACCAGCACGGCGAGTGCGGCGCTGGCTTCGGCGAGGAAGCGGGCGGTCTGCTCGGAGCGCTTACGATGCGTCACCTCCAAGCCGATGCCGATCATGCGGAGCGGCGGCCCATCATCACCGGCGAATACCTTGCCCGAACCGGCGATCCAGTGGATGCCGCCGTTGGGCCGAACGTTGCGGAATTCGACATAGAACTCGCCGCCACTATCCATCGCCTGTCGGATGGCGACGTTGACCGTCTCCCGGTCTTCCGGGTGGATGAGTTGCCGGAAGTGGTCGAACGTACCGCCGAATGTGCCGGGGGCGAGGCCGTGCAGCGGTTCGAGACTGTCCGACCACTTGAGTTCGCCGGTGCGGACGTTCCAATCCCACACGCCCATCCGCCCGGCGTCGAGGGCCAGCCGCAACCGCTCCTCGCTGGAGGCGAGCGCCTCCCGTGCCTGCCTTTGCTCCGTCACGTCTCTGGTGAAGCAGCGGGTGTGGACGAACTCTTCGCCCCGGAACAGCACGCTGGAGTCGATCAGCACGTCCTTGATCGACCCGTCCTTACACCGCAGCCGGGCCGGGTACTCGTGCAGTTCCTCGCCCGCCTGCAAGCGGCCCAGGATGTCGCAGATCACGTCCTCGTCGGCGTGGAAGTCGGCGATGGGCCGACCGACGTACTCCTCCCGGCTGTAGCCGAGCATGGCGAGTTCGGCCCGATTCGCCCGCAGGATGGTTCCGTCCGCACCGACCCAATGCAGGCCGACCGTGGCGTTGTCGAAGAAGTCGGCAAGCTCCCGCTCGCTCTGTCGGACTTGCTCCTCCGCCGACTTCCGTTCGTAAAACTGGCCGATATTTCCGGCCACGGTCCCCATCATTTCCAACAGTTCGGCGTCCGGCTCCCGGATGCGCCCGGTGAAGAACTCGATCACGCCGAGCGTGTGTTCGCCGACGACGACCGGGCAGGCGAAGGCGCTGTGCAGGTCGTATCGGACGGCGGTGGCGAGGCGGGGGAAGTTCGCATCCTGGGCGATGTCGAGTATCCAGGTCGGTCGCCCGCTCGCCCACACCCGCCCCGGAAGCCCCTCCCCCTTTTCAAAGGTGCGGGCGCAACTGGCCGTCTCGAATTCCTCGGCCCGCACCCCCGGCCCGTGCCAGCTTTTCGTACAGCGCAGCGCCGTCCCCTCGTGATTAACCGTCCAAAAGAAGCCCACGTCCCAGCCGAGATTTTCGCACACCGCCCGGAGGACGCCGCTGGCCCCGTCCCCCACACTCGCCGCTTCGCTCAGAACGTGGGTCACGGCGAGGCGGGCGCTGCGGTGCTGTTCCGCCCGTTTCGGCTCGCTGATGTCCCGCAGGTAGGCAGTGAAAAGGGGCGGGCCGTCCGTGGGGATGCGGGTGATCGCCAACTCTACGGGAAATTCCGATCCGTCCGCACGCAGCGCAGGCATCTCGATCCGCTTGCCCAGCACCGGGCCTTCGCCGGTGGCGAGGTAGTGGGCCATCCCCCGTTGATGAACCTCCCGCAGACCGGGCGGCACGATGAGATCGCCGATGTCCCGGCCCCGCACGTCGTCCTTGGCGTACCCGAACATCCGTTCGGCTGCCGGGTTGAATTCGACGGCCCGGCCCTCGTGGTCGATGGTGATGATGGCGTCGAGGGCCGTGGCGAGGATGGCCGCTTGGCGGGCCTCGCTGCCCTGCCGGGCTTCCTCGGTCACCTTCCACTCCGTCCGGTCCCGCATGATCTTGGCGAAACCCCGGAGTTTGTGGTCGACGTCCCACAAAGGCGTCATCGTCCCGCCGCACCAGAAGCGGGAGCCGTCCTTGCGGACGTGCCAGCGGTCGTCGTTCCCCCGACCTTGCTCCAACGCCTGTTGCATCTCCCGTTGGGGGAAACCCCTCTCGATGTCCTCCGGTGTGAAGAAGACGGAGATTGACTGCCCGACCATCTCCTCTTCCCGATAACCGAGCAGCCGTTCGGCCCCAGGGTTCCAGCTTTCGACCCGGCCCTGCGGGTCGATGACGAAGATGGCGTAGTCCTTGACATTCTCGACCAGCAGCCGAAAGAGTTCGCCCTCCAGTGCTTTCTGTTGTCGATCCGCCATAGTCGGTCACTCGTCACGGGTACGTCATTTTCGGACTCCCAGCGGGAGCCGGAACTGGAAGCGTAAGCGTCAATTTTAGCGTCTCGCCCGCTGGATGGCAGTAAGCAGACGGTGCAAACGCAGACGCTTGCCGGTGCGGATACTTTTACTTTCCGACCACTCCTGGATGAACTTTCTTCGCCCTGATCCGCTTCATGTGCCGCTTGCCCCACTCGCACATGACCTCGGTGATCGGGCGCAGGGTCTTACCGTAGTCGGTAAGAGAATACTCTACCTTGGGCGGCACTTCTGCGTAGACCTCCCGGTGAACGATGCCGTCGTCTTCGAGTTCCCGAAGCTGCTGGGTCAGCATCCGCTCGCTGACGCCGGGAATCTTGCGGCGAAGGACGGCGAAGCGGTGCGTGCCGTCGTGCGTCAGGTGGAAGAGGATCACCACCTTCCACTTGCCGCCGATCACGTCGAGCGTGGCCTCGACCGGGCAGTG